>JAHDFT010000163.1 GCA_020628015.1 Bacteroidota bacterium | reverse complement strand
AAAAAGAGCAGCGAATCAAACACATTAAAGATGCCTTTTTCTTTTATGATGAATAAATAGTGAGGTTGGGGGGTTTAGTAACAGCTAAAAAATAAGCCGACATCTCATCTTGTTGTTTAATTTGCCGCTATACTTCGTTAAAAAGCTCTTCACCGATGCTCGCTTCGTCTACGTTTTTTGCCTTGTCTAACTACAAATTAATCGAATAAGTGTGCCTACATCTCATCTTGTTGTTTAATTTGCCGCTATACTTCGTTAAAAAGTTCTTCACCGATGCTCGCTTCGTCTACGTTTTTTGCCTTGTCTAACTACAAATTAATCGAATAAGTGTGCCTAATTTATTTCTGTTCCGTCACTTAGTAGTAAGTCAAGTCAAATCTGACTAGTTGAAATATTTAAATAACATATGAATGAAATGTGTTTTACTATTGAAAATGAGTACATTAAATTCAAAATGTTCTATTCAATTATCAAAGCCAACTAGTCAGATTTGACTTGACTTACTACTTAGGAACGAGTGAAAAATAAGTGTACAAATTTTGGTTAGGGAAATTTATCACTAGACGAGGCAAAAAACGTAGGCGATGCAGGGCATCGGCGAGGCTTTTTAACGAAGTATAGAGGTAAATTTATCAATCAAAATGGTACAATTATTTTTTGACTGTTCCTTAGATTAGACAAGATTAAAAGTAACTCATTTCAATATCATGATCAGTATTCAACTTTGGGGACAGACTTTTCAATTATTACCAGAAAAAGCCATTTTCTGGACGGAAAAGCAATATTTACTATTAACAGATCCTCATTTGGGTAAAGTTAGCCATTTTCGTAAGGCAGGTATTCCAATTCCTGAAGATTGTTACAAACAAGATTTAGCAACTCTGCAATTATTATTGGAAAATCATCAACCCAATCGCTGTATCTTTTTAGGTGATTTATTTCACAGCACTTACAATAAAGAATGGAAAGATTTAACTGATGTATTAACTAGGTATCCGATGATTGATTTTATTTTGGTCAAAGGAAATCACGATATTTGGGGACAAGGGTATTTACCAACAGCACTTACTGTTGTAGAAGAATTATTAATTGCGCCTTTTAGATTGGTGCATCATCCAGAACCCCTAGAGGAAGTAGATACAAGTAAGGTAAATGATTATTACACTTTAGCAGGGCATATACATCCTGCGGTCGTTTTACAAGGGAAGGGAGCGCAAGCCTTGAAATTACCCTGCTTTTACTTTGGCAAAACACAAGGGATTTTACCTGCATTTGGTGCGTTTACTGGCTTGGCTCGCCTAAAGCCTGTAAAAGGAGATCAGGTATATGTGATTGCAGAAGGAGAGGTCATTCAAGTTTTGTAATGTAATAGGGGATTTGTTGATGAAGCTTACTTAAGGAATGAGTAAAAGAATAGGATTGGATCAAATTGGATTTACAATCAAATTAGACAAAATATTATTGGTTATTTGACAATTTTTGCAAAATAGAGGTTTTATAAAATTTACTACTTTACTGAGCTTACTTTAAAGTGTTGATTTTCAAAATTTTAATTCAACCCATCTTTCGCACCCAAAAAATAATTAACTTATATTTAACTGATAGTAATTTTGTATTATGTTTTTAAAATGTCAATTTGATGAATTTTCAGTTTATAAGTAATTGATTTTTAATAGGGGGTGTGGAAGCTAGGTTCAAGTAAAAATCGACTTCTATTTTATGTAGAGTATAAATTTGCAAAAATTGTCAAAGACCCATATTATTTATAGATTTTGATAACTTATGGAACGAGTGAAAAATAAGTGTACAAATTTTGGTTAGGGAAATTTATCACTAGACGAGGCAAAAAACGTAGGCGATGCAGTGCCGCAGCGAGGCTTTTTAACGAAGTATAGGGGTAAATTTATCAATCAAAATGGTACAATTATTTTTTGACTGTTACTATGACCGTTTTTTCAAAAGCGCATATAGCTGTCAATGCTATCAAAAAATATACTAAGTAGTAAGTAACAAGTAAAAAATAAGTTCCTGATTTTGATTCGACACTAGATGAGGCAGAAAACATAGATGATGCAAGACATCAGCGAGGCTTTTTATTTAATGAAGTATAGGCTTAAATTTATCAATCAAAATGGGGAAGATATTTTTTTACTGTTCCTTAGCGGAGCCAGTACCATAACGTTTTGCCAAATTTGTACATGAATTGAATTGGCTTCTTTTTTTGAACATTTTAAGGGTACAGTTCTTATCAAGGATATTTTTGAGCAAACGAAAAAACACATGGTAGAATCAGGGGAAACGAAAAGTCATACTAAAAATATGACTTTTCGTTTCCCCTGATTTTCGGATTTGTTGAACTCACGTTAAAATAACTTGAAAAACCATCATTTTTAACGATTCTAGTTTTGTCAAAACTCCATAGCACACTATTCCACAATAGCAGTTTGCATGGAATAACCTGCAAAAACACCAAATCCATTATCTGTATTAGAATAAACCTGTACTGGCTCTGCAAATGGGTTTCCATCTACCCAAGCTTGTTGATAAGCTGATTTCTTGAATAGGAAAAAATCTTTGGAAATAGTACCCAAATTGACAATCCATTCCAATTGACGATTATCTTCATATCCATATCCTCCTCCCCAATACGTATAATCCTCTATACTTACTTTGATTTTCTTATTCTGCCCATTAAACGTACCATCTGTCAATAAAACAGCATTACTGCAATAATAAGGCTCTGAGGTATCAATCTCAATATCACCCGTTTCTTCTTGAACAAAGGCAGGATCAATACTAGTAAAGCAATAGGTTCTATAACTCACATTCTCAAAACCAGAATACTCATCACTAAAGGTTTCTTTCTGTAGAATACTTAGAAAATAATAATTCTCTTCATTAGCATTATCATCAAATTCTACAAGAAAATCAATAAAACGTGTTTCCCCATAGTAAAAAACATTCCTTGTTGATGTATCTGTAATACTAGCACTTTTAATCATAGTTAAATTAGGCATGGTCGTTGTTGCTCGTACCTCCTCAAAATTAGGAGCTGTTGCTCTTGCTTCATAAGTAGCCCCTGCTTCAGCTACAACATTAGATTTATAAGTGATTACCTCTGTCGTATCATAAATATACTCCAAAATGAACTGCCCATTTTCATCTACTTGATAACCATTGTAAAAAGAATCAATTCTTAAAGTTAACTCTCCCTTTATTTCTTCTAGTAAATTACCATCTTTATACAAACTAATGGTTCCATTTTCAATGGTTTGTTCATAAGTTTCCCCATCTTCTAAAATACCTTGTGCTTTACTTAAATCAAAGATAATGGGTTCATTAACTTTAGCAATGGAATTAAGGACTAAAACCTCGTCTACTTCTGGTAGTTCTAGTTCAACTACTGTGCTGAAAAAATCCTCACAAGCAGTAAAGGAAACTAAACAGAAAAGTAATAGAAATAAGCTATATTTTTGCATGATTTTTTTTTAAAATAAACTAGAGAATATAGTTAAATGACGGATTAAAATGTCCGACTATAACTGACTGATGGAATAATTGGGAAAATACTGACCTGCTTGTATACTCTTTTACTTTGCCAGGTCAAATTGCCATTGTCATCAATTACTTCTTCTCCTTCTCTATCTTCATATAAGAAGAAAGGATTGTTTCGATTATAGGCATTATAAGCAGCAATATTCCAACGTCTTTCTCCTGTTTTCTTTTGCTTAATAAAGGTACAGCTTACATCTAGGCGATGATAATTCGGCATTCTAAAGCCATTTCTTCCTGCATAATGCTTGGTTTCATCTCCCCAACCAAATATGCTATTGTAAGCATAGTTGAAACTCTCTCTATCAGGGAACTCTGGTTTTCCATAACGGGCAATAGGTAAGGTAACGGCATTACCTGTACCAAAGACCCAAGCGGAGGATAATTCTATACGTTTGCTTACTCGATGTACTAAGGCAATAGCTACATCATGTCGGCGGTCGTATTTATAGAAGAAAGGTAATCCATTGTTTATTCTTTCATCAAATTCTCTAGTAGACCAAGAAAGGGTATATCCAATCCAACCCGTCGTTTTACCCGTTTTTTTCTGTACTAAAAATTCTGCTCCATAAGCTTCTCCGCTACCTTGTCCAATTTTCTCATCCCAGCCTGTAGAACCATCTACAAAACTTACCCCATCAAGATAGGTAATGAGATTGTCCATTGTCTTATAATAGCCTTCAATACTAAATTCGTATTTATCTTTTAAGGTATAAGCAACTCCTGCGGCTACTTGTTGAGAGGCTTGTGGTTTGACATTTCCTGTTGCGGGAACCCATAGGTCAGATGGTAAATTCAAGGCACTACTATTGGAAAGTAGGTGGATGTATTGACGCATCTGAGCATAAGAGGCTTTGACAGATAAATTCTCTAATAATGAATAACGTGCAGATAAACGTGGTTGTAAACTTTTGTAGAAAGCATCATCTACTGCGAAGCCCGAAAAATGCAAGCCCACATTGGCTCTTAGACGACTACCTATTTTAATATCATCTTCTACATATACCCCCAATTCGACTGCATTTATAGGATTATTATTATAGGTAGAATCCAAATTAATTTCTCCAAAATCACTATCTGAAGATTCTAATTTCAGCTCTTGAGCACCTGGATTAAAAGTGTGGAAAGTCGTAATCGCTCCAAAACGGATATAATTGGCTGGATTAGGGTGGAAATCGAAATCAATTTTACCTGCCCAATCTTCAATTCCTGATAAATAGCCTGCTTGAAACTCTGTTGAGGTAACACCATCTTGTTGACTGAAATTTTCTTCTCTAAAACCAAATTTGGTTTCTATATCATAATTACTATAAGTTAAGGTCAAATTACCGAATAATTTAGGGGTAAAGAGGTGATTCCAACGCACCATACCTGTCAGATTTCCCCAACCTAAACCACCATTATAACTATCAGAAATGGTTTCATCAGAATTGGCCAATTCATATTCCTGCTCATCCTTAAAATAAAATTTATCTCGACCTGTATAGGCACTTAAATACAAGCGATCTTTATCAGAGAATTTATGATTGATTTTGGCATTAAAATCATGGAAAAAATAACCCGCTACTGTATTATTAGTCTCACTTACTGCTTTAATGATAGGTCTGGTCAATAAGTCGAAATAGGTTCGTCTTCCTGACAACATAAAAGAGGTTTTCCCTTTTAAAATAGGGCCTTCTAAGGCTATTTTTGAAGAAATAATACCTAGCGAAACCGCACCTCCAAATTTATTCATATTTCCTTCCTTCATCCGAATATCTAGGACAGATGATAAACGTCCTCCATAACGAGCTGGGAAACCGCCTTTGGTCAATTCGACACTTTTAATCGCATCTGCATTAAATACAGAGAAAAAACCAAAGAGGTGAGAAGCATTATAAACAGGAACACCATCTAAAAGAATGAGGTTTTGATCTGGGCCTCCTCCTCTAACATATAAACCACTAGATGCTTCTGAACCAGATTGGACACCAGGCATGAGTTGTAGGGCTTTAATAATATCTACTTCTCCTAGAAAAGCTGGTAGTGATTTGATTTGCTGGATGGGAATACTTACCGTACTCATCTGCGCCTTTTCATGGATTTTTTCTCCTGATTCTTCAGCCGTAATTTCAACAGCATCTAGTATAACTTTAGGCTCTAAAGCATAGTTTTTACTGATGTTTTCTGTCAATTCTAATTCTTCTTCAATACTGGAATAGCCAATAAAAGAGGCGGTCAATTTTACTGCTCCTTCAGGTAGGGTCAAGCTAAAAAAGCCATAAGCGTTCGTTGTGGTTCCTTGAAAAGTATTGGCATCATAGACATTGGCACCAATTAGCTTTTCTCCACTTTCTTTGTCTTCTACATATCCGCTAATGGTATACTTATTTTGTGCTAAAATAATGTTGGATACGAAAAGTAATGCCAGTAGGAAAGGTAATGATCTAGGCATAAACTGGTTTTATATGTTTAATGAACAAAGACGATACTGGATAATGCATTTTACATTCATTCATTATGGTTCGCCTCTATAACTACTAATGTTGACAATATTCATGAAAAGGTTGTATTATTGCAGCCAAATTCAATCAATCATAAGCAATTACCTATTTATCGGTAATATTTTTGAAATGGTTGCTCAAATATCTACAAACCAATTATCCATACAATACAATCCTAATCATGTCTATACTTATCAAAAATATACAAACACTTGTTCAAACGGAAGAACAAGCTAAAAATTGGGTAGCAGGTGCAGCGATGAGTCACTTACCTACCATTGATAATGCGTTTTTGTGGCTAAAGGATGCATCCATTTTCCATTTTGGTAAAATGGAAGATTGTCCTAGTGATGTTGATGCTCAAGTTATTGATGCTAGTGGACGCTTGGTTTTTCCTTCTTGGGTGGATTCACATACGCATATTGTTTATGCTGGTAGTCGAGAGGGGGAGTTTGTGGATCGGATTAGGGGTTTGAGTTATGAAGAAATCGCTAAAAAAGGAGGAGGGATTTTAAATTCTGCCAAAAGACTACAAAATACTTCTGCTGAAGATTTATATACACAGGCTTGGGAACGTTTGGAGGAAATCCAGGCTTTTGGAACGGGTACTGTGGAGATTAAGAGTGGTTATGGATTGAGTTTTGAGAGTGAATTGAAGATATTGAGGGTGATTAAGGAGTTGAAAAAAAATAGTCCTTTAACGATTAAATCAACTTTCTTAGGTGCTCATGCCATTCCTATGATTTATAAAGAGCATCGCAAGGATTATATTGACCTTATTATTGATAAAATGCTCCCTACTATTGCTAAAGAAGAGCTGGCAGATTATATAGATGTTTTTTGTGATAAGGGCTTTTTTACGGTAGAAGAAACAGATCGTATCCTCAAAGCTGGAGCAAATTATGGTTTAAAAGCCAAAATACATGCTAATGAATTAGCTGTTTCGGGTGGTGTTCAAGTAGGTGTGGCGAATAATGCCCTTTCTGTAGATCACCTAGAAGCCACAACAATCGCTGAAATTGAGTGTCTCAAAGGCACCAAAACAATGCCCACGCTCTTGCCTTCCTGTTCTTTTTTCCTCAATCTGGATTATGCCCCTGCTCGTCAGCTCATTGAAGCAGGCTTACCCATTGCTTTGGCTACAGATTATAATCCTGGTTCTACCCCTTCGGGCAAAATCCCTTTTATTCTCTCTTTAGCTTGTATTAAAATGCGTTTATTACCAGAAGAAGCGATCAATGCAGTAACAATCAATGGAGCTTATGCCCTAGAATTACAGCAAGAAGTGGGTAGTATCTGCAAGGGAAAAAAGGCAAATGTCTTTATTACAAAGCCTATGGATTCTATCGCTCGTATTCCTTATTCCTTTGGAAGTGATCTAGTTGAGCAAGTCATCTTAAATGGTGAAATCTATGCCTAGTAAGGGTCTCGTAAATTAACCAAAACTTAACCTAAGCATAATACATAAAACAGGCTTATTTGCTATTTTTCGGAGTCTATTTACATGGAATCATGATTATGTATTAACACAAATTAATTTATGGAGATTTCACAAATTATTATGGCTGCTGGTTTTTTATTGGCAGCCTATTCTGTGGTGGGAAATGATGTTATTCAGACTTTGGGAACCTTCTTGAGTTCTAATGAAAAACGTCCTTGGTATGTATTGTGGGGTTATGCTGGCAGTATTTTGGCCGCTGTTTTGATCCTTGGATGGCTACAAGATGATATTGCTTATGGTCGTTTAGATAAAATCAATATTCCCGAAACTTTGAGTTGGTGGTATCTGTTGCCTCCACTTGTTTTAATGGTGATTACTCGTATTGGCATACCAGTAAGTACTACTTTCCTAATTATCACCTTTTTTTCCTCCTCAAGCCTTCTAAAAATGGTCAATAAGTCCCTCTTTGGCTATTTGATTGCCTTTATAATTGGAGGTTTGGTTTATCTTATTATTGCTAAAATTACAGAGAAAAAATTTATTGAAAAACCACTTGATGATCCCCTTAATCCTTCCATTTGGACTAATCGCAAATTTTGGACGGCTGCTCAGTGGCTGTCAACAGGTTTCTTGTGGTCTCAATGGTTGACCCAAGATTTGGCTAATATTTATATTTACTTATTAGGACAAGGACAATTATCTGCACTTCCTTTCTTTTTATCTTTAGCAGCCATATTAGGCTTATTGGCTTATATCTTTTACAGTAAAGGGGGAGCCATTCAAGAAATTGTCAAAGCAAAAACCAATACCGTAGACATTCGTTCAGCAACTTTTGTGGATTTAATTTACGGGATTGTTTTATTAATTTTCAAACAAAATGTATTAGGTTTATGGGAAGCCAAATTGCCGATGAGTACTACTTGGGTATTTATTGGTTTATTGGCTGGTCGAGAATTAGCGATCCGTTATCGCTTAGAGGGAAAAATCACCAAAGCCATTTATACAGATCTGGGTAAAGATTTAGGAAAAATCTTTGTTGGATTGGTGATTAGTGTTTTATTGGTTTTTATTATGAATTGGGCAAGCGGAACTCCTATTCTCATTTCAGATCTATTCAAATAACATAGTATTGATAATCAATTGTTTATGTCAATACGCTGTGCTTTGTATAATCTATGAATATGCAAACCCCTACTTTACTTATTGATAAAGCCATTGCCTGTCGTAATATCCAAGCAATGGCAGCAAAAGCCAAGCGAAATGGGCTTATCTTTCGTCCGCATTTCAAAACACATCAATCACAGGAGGTTGGTCATTGGTTTCGACAGTATGGAGTGACTGCCATTACTGTTTCTTCGGTTAGTATGGCGAAATATTTTGCTACTGCTGGTTGGGAAGATATTACCATTGCTATTCCTTTTAATATTCATGAAATAGATACGGTCAATGAATTGGCGGTATCTATTCGGCTGCATTTAGTGGTTGAATCTATAGAGACGCTCCGTTTTCTTGCCCATCATTTACAAGCTTCGGTATCTATTTTTATTAAGATAGATACAGGTTATCATCGTACAGGTATTGCCTATAATCATTGGGAAGCGATTGATCCTTTACTCACCTATATCGAACAAAATCCTTCTTTACTTTCTTTTAGTGGTTTTTTACAACATGCTGGGCATAGTTATAATGCTAGGGGAACTGCTGCTATTGCTAGGGTTCATGAGGAAAGTATGGAGCGACTTCAAGTGTTGAAAACGCATTATTTGCCTCGTAATCCTGAATTGATTGTATCGACTGGTGATACGCCTACTTGTAGTGTCATGGAGGATTTTAGTGTGGCGGATGAGATTCGCCCTGGAAATTTTGTTTACTATGATCTTACCCAACAATTGATTGGTTCTTGCTCCTATGAACAAATCGCTGTAGCGATTGCTTGTCCGATTATCGCTCTTCATCCTGAAAGAGGGGAAATTATTATTTATGGTGGTGGTGTCCATTTTTCCAAAGATAGCTTGGAAGATCCTATTTTGGGGACGATTTATGGTAGGCTTGTTGCTAATCCTTCTAATGAGTCGTCTAGTGATAGTGATGCTTTATGGGGGAAAGTGATTGAGGGGGCTTATGTTTCTAAGCTTTCACAGGAACATGGGACGATTAAGGCTGATGCAGCTTTTATTGCACAATGTCAGATCGGTGATTTCGTTAGGGTATTACCTGTGCATTCTTGTATGGCAGTTGACTTGTTGGTGGGGATTTGAGGGTGTGGGTTAGACCTAGCGAGTTAGGTCTTTACGGATGTGTGGGGCTTTATTGTTGTTTGTTAATTCACGATTAATTATTGGTACTCATGAAGATGATTCGGTTTTTATTGTTTTTTTCTTGTTTAATAGGTGTATTGTTTTCTTTTAGTAACTGCGCTCAATTATCTAGCTTGCAGACTGGTCGAACGGTGGGACAGAATGAATTGGAAGTGGGTGGTGGACTGATTGGTTATGGAATTAATGATCCTAATGCTGGGGGTGGAGAAATTCAAGGGGGAATACTTCCTCATCTTGCTGTTTGGGGGCATTATGGTTTGTTGGATAATGTAGATGCACAAGTGAAAATATCTACTGGTGGCAATCTTTCATTGGCTGGTAAATGGCAATTTATTGGGGATCAGGAAAGTTCATTTGCAATGGCTATTGCTCCTGGTATAGAAGGTCAGATTAATCCTTCTACAGATGAATCTGGTATTTTTCGGACGCATTTACCACTCTATTTGTCCATCCATCCTAGTGATCGTTTTGCTGCTTATGCCACACCTAAATATATTTACCAAGTGGTTAGTGATGATGCAAATTCTCATTTTTTGGGTAGTTCATTAGGTGTTTCTTATGACTTTAGTGATCGGGTCATTGGAGCTGTTGAGGGGAGTTATTTCAAGCCTTTTACAGAAGGAAAGAACAATGAAACAGCTTATTTGTACCAGATTGGTTTAGGTTTGAAATTTAGATTTGGGAGATAGTTATTTATAATAGAACAAAAATAATAGGAAAGCTAATCTAAGGAACAGTCAAAAAATAATTGTACCATTTTGATTGATAAATTTACCCCTA
>JAHDFT010000162.1 GCA_020628015.1 Bacteroidota bacterium | reverse complement strand
CAAAACCCAATAAAACAATAAAATGAAAAACATCTTAATTCTTGGTGGCACCCAATTCGTTGGCCGAGTGCTTGTAGAGACTTTGTTAGAACAGACAGATTACAACATTACTCTATTCAATAGAGGAAAAACCAATCCAGATCTATTTCCTGATGTAGAAAGAATAGTAGGTGATCGTTTAACTGATGATATTGAGCAAATTGGACAAAAAGAGTGGGATTGTGTTATTGATATTTCGGGTTACTATCCCCTCCCCCTAGAAAAACAACTCCAACTCTTAGAAGGAAAAGTCGGGCGATACATTTACATCTCCACAGTCTCTGTTTATGATACTACCTACACCAAAGACAAACGCATTACCGAACTCTTTCCCACCCTACCTTGCACCAAAGAACAGAAAGCAATGAAAGCACATGAAGCTTATGGGCAATTAAAGGCAGAATGTGAAAGAGTAATCTTAACTCACCCAGATATAGACAGCATTATTTTACGTCTCTCTTTAGTTTATGGTAAATACAATCCATTTGATCGGGTCTATACTTGGTTATATCGAATGCAACATCAAGATCGTATTATTTTACCAGGCATGTGTAATCATAAAGATGCTTATACCTTTGTAGAAGATTTAGCACAAATCATTATCAAAGCTATTGATATAGAAAAACATCGTACCATTTACAATACTTGTACTCATCAACCACTCTCCTTGAAAAAAATCTTGGGCAATATGGCGGTCAGTCTAGGCAAATATATTGATTTTGAGCATGTTTCACCCGATTGGTTGAATCAAAATCTAGAAGGTGGCATTCATCAATCCTTCCCACTTTACTTAGGTGGAAATTATATGAATTTTGATAATACCCACTTACAAGAAGACTTCCAGTTAACCTTTCATCCCATTATTGATTCCTTCAAAAAAACGGTTGAATTTTATGTCAAACAGGATTGGCGTAAACCCAAATCAGGCATTTCGCTAGAAAAAGAACAAGAAATTCTAAAGCAAGTCGATGAAATCTAATCCATCCCTAAGTTTATTTAATTATTAATTATTATAATATTCTTATTATTACTGCTATTTCTTGCAGGCTTAAAACCATTTTACTATCTTGATGAGTATACGAACAAACATTTGTATTTGCTGACAATTAAACTGTTATGTAACTATTTAGGCCCACACATGTTACAAACAAAACAATAAAAAAGCAACTTATGAAAAAAGTCTTACTCATCCTAGCTTGCTTATCCCTGACTTTATCCCTAATGGCTCAAGACAGAACTATTACAGGAACAGTCAAGGATGCAGATAGTAGCGAACCCATTCCTGGTGTAAATGTCATCATCAAAGAAGACAAATCAGTGGGTGTAACGACCGACCCAGATGGCAATTATAGTATTCAGGTCAAACCAGAATGGACTACTTTAGTATTCTCTTATATTGGTTATGATACTAAAGAAGAAGTCATTGGCGATCAGGATAAAATCGACATTGGCTTGAAAGAACAAGCTGTAGGTTTGGATATGGTTGTCATTAGTGCCTCTAAAAAGGAAGAAAAGATATTGAACGCTCCCGCCTCTGTGAGTCTCATCACCGCAGAACGTATCCAAACACAAACCTCGCTTACCCCTGTTGACAACCTCAAAAAAACACCTGGTGTAGATATTATGACTACTGGTTTGGTTAGTGCTAATGTCAACCTTAGAGGATTCAATGGTATATTTGATGGTTCTATGTTGACAATGGTAGATAATCGTATTGGTCGAGTGCCTTCGCTTCGGGTAAATGCCTTCCAATTAATGCCTGGTAACAATTATGATATAGAAAAAATCGAATTGGTGAGAGGACCTGGTTCTGCACTTTATGGGCCAAATGCTGCCGATGGGGTAATGCACATCGTGACCAAATCACCAATTGATATTGATGGCAGACAGGAAACCAATATTTCTATGACCACAGGTATAAGAAGCGTTATCCTTGATCCTGTGCCTGATGGAGCCAGCTTTGCAACAGGTGATTTGAGATTTGCACTTAAGCCAGAATGGAGAACAGCTTTTAAGTTTAATGATAAAGTGGGTCTAAAATTGTCTGCTAAATATATGACTGGTCAAGACTGGGAAAGCTATGATCCTAGAGAACCATCAATCGGTCAGCCAATGCTTTTTGGAACCGTTCAAGATGGTAATGTATGGACACAGAATACGGATATTCCACAAGAAGCTTTTGACCGAAATTTTGACATTCTTAATTACAATGGAGATGCTCGCCTAGATTTCCGCCCTAATGATGATGTAGAATTCGTCTTTGCTACTGGTTTAAGTAGTACACAAAACCTTGAATTGACTGGTTTAGGAGCTGCACAAAGTAGAGGCTGGCGTTATGGTTATGGTCAGGCTCGATTCCGTTATAAAGATTTATTTGTACAGTATTTTATTAATGCGAGTAATGCAGGTGATCAAACCTATTTGATTCCTCAAGGTGGAGGTGATGGAACAGTACGAGCGCAATTGTTGATTGACAAATCAAAATTACACGTAGTACAATTACAACACAATTGGGAAACTAGTCCAAGCTTGAAATTTATCTATGGTTTAGATGCCTTGATGACTCGTCCTAATACCGAAGGCTCCATCAATGGTCGTTTTGAGAATGAAGACAATATCAATCAATATGGGGGTTATGTACAAGGCGAATATGAGTTATCCCCTCAATTAAAAGCAGTCGCTGCTGCAAGAGTCGATTACCACGATGTGATTAATGAGGTACAAGTTTCTCCTCGTGCAGCATTGGTATTCAAACCAGATTTACAGCATACCATTAGAGCAACCTATAATAAAGCCTTCTCTACCCCTAGTTCATTGAGCCTTTCTCTTGACCTTGCCAATGGTATCCACCCACTTTGGAGTGGCTCTGTTAATTCCATATATAATCCACAAGGTATTTTGATGAATATTAGAGGTATTGGTAATCCTGTAGGATATAATTATAATTATGGTGGCTCAGATGGCAATCAAGTTTTATATACCAATTTCTGGGATGGTCAACAATATCCAGTAGCTGGTAGTGCCAATAATAATATCTACTTCGGCAATATAGTGGATGTCCTTTCTGACCAATTGAAAGCAGAGGCACCAGAAGGTTTACAAGATTTTGTTCCATTAATTGTCAATGCCTTATTTAATGGTGTTTCTGGTGAAGATGGTACCATCAATAATGCTGATCTTGCTGCACTTGATTTTATAGAATACTTAGAAACAGGGGATGTGAAAGGTTCTTTGTGGAATGAAACGGGAGATGTATCTAATGTACAGAATTTAAGTAATCAGAAAAGTGAAACGACAGAGACTTATGAATTGGGCTATAAAGGGATTCTCAAAGGCAAGCTATTCCTCAATATAGATGGTTATTATACGGTTAAGAAAAATCTGCGAAGTGGTTTATTGAATAAGAGTCCTTTTGTCATCTTTAATCCAGATGATCTAGCAGCTATTTTGGGTAGTGATGAAGCAGGTCAAGCCCTACATGATAACCTAATTGGTGTCGAAAACCTTATCCAAACGGTTGCGCCAGGAAGTACTTTTGCAGATTTATTTGAGAATAATGAGAATTATGTCGTAGAGAAAAATGGAACGGCTCATGATGAATTGACCAAACTCCTACTAGATGCTAATGCTCAATTGGGTTTGGGAATCGTTACGCCTAATAGCGATAAGGTCAATAATGATATGATCTTGACCTATGTAAATCTAGGAAATGTGAATATCTGGGGAATTGATTTTGGTTTCACTTATCTAGTCAATAAAAATGCTCAACTTAATGGTGCTTATTCTTTTGTGAATAGAAATGAAATTGAAGTATCTACAGGTGGAACGGTTGCTTTAAATGCACCTAAGAATAAGGTTTCACTAGGTTATGATCAAACTTTGGAGCAATCAGGTATTGGTTATGGTTTGAACTTCCGTTGGTATGAGGGATTTCCTGCTAATTCGGCGGTTTATATTGGAGAGGTAGCGTCTTATTCCACGATTGATGCTAAAGTTTTCTATCGTCCTAAAAAATTAGAAGGCTTCCAAGCAACTGTAGACGTACTAAATGTCCTAGGCACAGAATACCAGACTTTCCCTGGTACACCTAGAATCGGAAGAATGGTCTTCTTAAAGTTAGCACACACAATAAAATAAAATAACTCACTTCTGTAGGGGCGGATATGGAATACTGTGGGGGCGGATATGGAATCCGCCCCTACATACATGTTGCATCACCACCACCCTGCTCTCACCAATCCATCTGGCTCCACCGCTTTTTCTATCACATCCATTTCTCGTAATAAATGGTATTCTCGTCCTCTAAACTCCATAACCATACGCAAAAACCATTGTTCGATAAGGGAATGTTCGGTAATGGTGAGGTAACAACCTTGTCCATCCTTTTCCAATTCATACAACCAACTTCCAGTCATACCTATATTACTTTCTGTAATATTGACCATAAGCCGTTCGGTATCTTCCTGTTCGGCGATTTCTCTCAACAAATAGCCACCCGTCTTGGTATGCTCTTTCCACTTAGCAAAACCTAGCTCATTTTGTCCCTCTAATTCAATATGTGCGACATCACCCCTACGAAGGGGTAATTTTTCAATATCTGTAATAACCTCCCAAACCACTTCAGGAGGAGCTTCTAATCTTTTGGCAATCTGTCCAGAAAAACTGGCCTTACTGAGCCAGCCTACTAGGATACAAAATGTAATTCCAAGTAAAAAAATAAAGGAAATAATAAATGCCACTCGTTTCATTCTGTTCTTCAATTTACAAAGGAGATGGGATTGGGGTATAATAATACATTACACCATATAGTAGTTCTTTGACAGAAGAACTGACAAAGGTTTGATAGAGGGGCGTTTTTTTTGTTGATTATATTATTAATTTATTAATTAATTAGCTCAACAACTGTTCCAGTATCTTTTTTATCCCCTTTGTTGCTGGTTCTTGAATAACAGTTAAATTAGAAATAAAACCATGAATCTCTGGAGCATTAGGATCTATAAGGAATTTAGGGGCATCGGGATTGACATAATGAATTAAAGAAGCGGCTGGATAGACCTGCATGGAAGTACCAATCACCATAAAAATATCTGCTGATGATGCCTCCACCATTGCATTCTCAATTTCTGGAACAGCTTCACCAAACCAAACAATATGCGGCCGTAATTGGTAACCACTTGCACAGGTATCGCCTAGCTTAATTGGCTTATCTACTAGGTCATAGATCAAATTAGGCTCACCAATACTCCTTGCCATTCGCAACATACCATGTAAATGAATAATCTTAGAAGAACCAGCACGTTCATGAAGATCATCCACATTTTGAGTAATGACGCATACCTCATGCTCCTTTTCTAACTCCACCAAACCCAAATGTGCTGCATTTGGCTCTGCTTTCGCTGCCTCTTTTCTCCTTTGATTGTAAAACTCTAATACCAATTCAGGGTTTTTATGCCATCCTTCAGGACTAGCAACTTCCATAATATCATGTCCATTCCATAAGCCACCTGCCCCTCTAAAGGTTTGCAAGCCACTTTCTGCACTAATCCCAGCACCTGTTAATACAACAATTTTTGCCATAATAAGTTATATAAATAAATGGTTGAAATAAATTGAATAATCCTAACTACTTGTTAATAGTTGTAAAAGTTCCCATTTTGCACAAATGATTGGATATTTCGCAATGACTAGGCCTACATATTTTTTATTCCCTAAAAAAATGCCTAAATTTGCGGCACATTTGGTCAAGACTAGGCTGTTTCCTAGTAAGATAGGAAAAAATAAGCACTTTGATCATTTAAAAATAGCTTTCGACCGTGGACAGTCGTAGGCAAAGTAATATTTTTATATCACTTTTTAATTCATTAATTATGGCTTATACTTATTTGTCCACCGATGACTTAAAAGCTGCATTCAAAGAATTCGGAGGGGAAGAAACCAATACCGGTTCTGTAGTAGCACAAGTTGCGGTGTTAACAAAGCGAATTAATCATTTAGCAGAACATTTAAGAACACACAAAAAGGATCACGTAACTCGTAGATCTCTATTAAAAATGGTAGGTAGAAGAAGACGCTTATTACGCTACATTGCTAAAAAAGATATTAATAAATATCGTTCATTAATCGCAAAATTAGGATTAAGAAAATAATTAAAGAGAGGGGTATGTCTGTAATGAATAGGCATATTCCTCTTTTCCATTTTATGGCTTATCAATATATCTAATTAAGCCACCAATTGCCTTGTGTAAAACAATAAATTTGATTCCTTATCTATAGTAGTCAATGTTGTCATTGCCTAGCAATTCGCTGGATGTTTATCTATATTAAATCGTATTCGTATAATTATTTAATTTAAACACGCTAAAAAAAACTGTATGAGTTGGCAAGTCTTTAGTAAATCTGTTGATCTTGGAGATGGAAATGTAATAACAATCGAAACTGGAAAATTGGCTAGACAAGCAGATGGAGCTGTTTTAGTAAAGATGGGGAAAACTGCATTATTGGCTACTGCCGTTTCTGCTAAGGAAGCGAAGGAAGGACAATCATTCTTCCCATTATCTGTTGATTATCAAGAAAAATTTGCGTCTACTGGGCGTATTCCTGGTAGTTTTCACAGGAGAGAGGGGCGTTTATCGGCTTACGAAATCTTAATTTCAAGATTAGTTGACCGAGCACTTCGACCACTATTTCCAGATAACTACTTGAACGAAACCCAAATCATTATCTCGCTCTTATCCTACGATACAGAAATGTTGCCCGATGCTTTAGTCGGCTTGGCTGCTTCTGCTGCCCTTACCGTTTCTGATATTCCTTTTAGTGGTCCAATCTCAGAAGTGAGAGTGGCTAGAATTGAAGGAAAATTTGTCATTAATCCTAGTGCAAGTCAATTGGCACTTGCGGATATGGACATCCTACTTGGTGCGACAATGACCGATGTAATGATGGTTGAAGGAGAAATGCAAGAAGTATCTGAAGAAGACCTTGTAGAAGCGATCAAATTGGGTCATGCTGCTATTAAGGTGCAATGTCAAGCACAGCTTGAATTGAGAGAAATGTGTGGGAAGGAGAAAAGAACGGTTGAAGCTCCTGAAGAAAATGAAGAAATTAGAGCAAAGGTGGCGGAGTTTGTAGTAGATAAAATCAATGAAGTCATTCATAATCCTACCGAAAAACACGAACGTAAAGAAAAGCTAAGTGCGATTAAAGATGCTTTGATAGAAAGTTATGGAGAAGAAGTGGAGGAAGAAACACTTGCTTTTGTAAAAAAATACTATTACGAAATCGAAAAGAAAACCATTCGAGCTATGATCCTCAATGAGCAGGTACGCTTGGACGGTAGACAACTACATGAAGTTCGTCCTTTAAATATTGAGGTAGACTTCTTAGACCTTCCTCATGGAAGCTCACTATTCTGTAGAGGGGAAACGCAATCTTTGACTACAGTGACACTAGGATCTAAACTAGATGAGCAATTGATTGATAAAGCTGCTGGTCTGGAACATGAAAGATTCCTATTACACTATAATTTCCCTCCATTTAGTACAGGGGAAACCAAGTTTCTTAGAGGCCCAAGCCGTAGAGAAATTGGTCACGGTAATCTAGCTATGCGTTCCTTAAAGCCTGTATTGCCACCAGATGAAGATAATCCTTATACAATAAGAATTGTTTCTGATATTTTAGAATCTAATGGTTCTTCGTCTATGGCTACTGTTTGTGCGGGTTCCCTAGCATTAATGGATGCTGGTATTCCAATCAAAAGTGGGGTATCTGGTATTGCTATGGGGCTTATTTCTGATGGCGAGAAAGTCGCTGTTTTGACCGATATTCTAGGAGATGAAGATCACTTAGGAGATATGGACTTTAAAGTTACAGGAACGGTGAATGGTATTTGTGCTGTACAGATGGACATCAAAATTGATGGATTGCCTTATGAAGTATTGACACAAGCCTTGCGTCAAGCGAATGAAGGACGTTTACACATCTTAGGTGAAATGAATAAGGTGATTGAGGTACCAAGAGCAGAGCCTAAACCACATGCACCTCGCATCGACCGCTTCAAAGTGGCTAGAGAGTATATGGGTGCTATTATTGGTTCTGGTGGTAAAGTGATCCAAGAAATCCAGAGAGAAACGAATACGACGGTTAATATTGAGGAAATCAAGGGTACAGAGGAAGCAAGAGTATCTATCTTTGCGACTAATAAGGCAGATATTGAGAAAGCGAAAAAGTGGGTTATTGGCATTGTCACCGAACCAGAAGAAGGAGAGATTTATGAAGCAGAAGTGAAGAGCATTATGCCTTATGGTGCTTTTGTGGAGTTCTTACCTGGTAAAGAAGGCTTATTACACATTTCCGAAATTTCTTGGAAACGTTTAGAGTCTATGGATGATGTCTTTAAAGAGGGAGATATTGTCAAAGTCCAATTAATTGGTATTGATCGACGTAGTGGAAAGTTCAAATTATCTCGAAAAGTATTGGTAGAGAAGCCGATAGGTTATGTAGAGCCTAGTAGAAATGATTACCGTAGTGATCGTGGTGGTGGAGATAGAGGCGGCTACAGAGGTGGCGGTGGAAGAGATAGAGATAGAGGTGGTTATAGAGATCGTGGTGGAAGAGATAGAGATAGAGGTGGTTATAGAGATAGAAGAGACCGTAGATAATAATTGGTCAATCTACCATGTAATCTACTGTATAAGGAACGAGTGGAAAATAAGTGTACAAATTTTGAATAGGGAAATTTGACCCTAGACGAGGCAAAAAACGTAAGCAATGCAGGGCATTGGTGAGGCTTTTTAACGAAGTATAGGGGTAAATTTATCAGTCAAAATGGTACAATTATTTTTTAACTGTTCCTAATATATCAAAAAGGGGATGTTCTTAATGAGCATCCCCTTTTTTGATTGATTGATTATTTATTACCTCTATTTATTCTTAAACTGAAGTATTGTCTTGTACTTATTATTCTCATAAAGCCCTCTAATTCTTACCGAATCATTAGGTTTTAGCTGTTTAAAAATATCAATAAAATCTGCTTCCGACTTAATGGTTTTTTCATTAATTTCCATAACAATAAATCCATTTTTAATACTCGTCTGCTCTTTGATCAATCCATCTCCAACCTTTACAATGCGTATACCTGAACGCAAGCCCAATCGTTTCATTTCATCGACAGATAATTCTTGTATGGTTAAGCCCAATCGTTTCGCAACTTCATCCTCTTTACTTTTGATGATTTCGGTCGTATGGGCTTCATTTTTTAATAAAGCAGAGGCAAACTGCTTCTGTCTTTGTCTAATAAAAGTAACCGCAATATTATTTCCAGGATTGAAACGCATCATTTGCTCATTGAACTCTGGCACCGAACTTACAGTACGTCCACCAATTTCCAAAATAATATCCCCAATGCGTAATCCAATATCACTTCCAGTACTCCCCTTGATGACCTTATTAATATAAAGCCCTTCTACTTTATCTAAACCCTTCCTTTGAGCAATTTCCTGATCAACAGGCACAAACTGAATCCCTAAATGTGGGACTTGCACATAACCATAGTTTTTAATATCGTTAACCACTTTCCGAACAATATTCACAGGAACAGCAAAAGAATAACCCGCATAAGCACCTGAATTAGTAGCAATAGCGGTATTCAATCCTACTAACTCTCCTTTAGGATTAACCAAAGCACCCCCACTATTACCAGAGTTGACTACTGCATCCGTTTGGATAAAAGCTTCAATAGCATTATCAACCGCTAATACATCAATATCTCTGCCTTTAGCACTTACAATTCCAGCAGTAACAGTTGAGGCTAAATCAAAAGGATTTCCTACTGCTAAGACCCATTCCCCTACACTTAATTTATCAGAATCACCCATTTTTATGGCAGGAAATGATTCATCGGTATTCATTTTTAATAATGCCAAATCTGTGGCTTCATCAAAACCAACAACTTCAGCATAGTATTTTTTACCGTTAAAAAGACTCACTTCTACTTGCTTATTATAGCCAATAACATGATTATTGGTAACAATATATCCATCTTCACTAATAATCACTCCTGAGCCTGAAGAACCATTCGAAAAGCTCTCATAATCATAGGGAGAGCTTTCTTTTTTAAAACCCCATTCAGATTCATAAGTCTGATTATAAGACTCTTCCCTAATTTCGGTTTTATTGATATGAACGACCATAGGATTGACAATCTTAGCCGCATAGGTAAAGTTTGTTGGACCTGCTGGTAGTGGACTATCAATATCTTCATATTCATTTTGCAACCAATCATCTCGCTCAGATTGGAAAGCAGCTAAACGCATGAGTTGACCATATGCTTGTGAAGAAAATCCAGTAGATTGCTCAATATTGTAAGGCATAATCCAAACTGCCGACTGATTATACAAATTGTTACATATCAAAAAAGTCGCAATAGACGTTAGCACAGAAACAATCACAATCTGAAATAGACTTTTCATTTTCATTGATTTAATACTGTAGTGATGAAAAAAACGAATAAGACTTAATTAGTAACGAGTGAAAAATAAGCTCCCGATTTTAATTAGTAACAAGCAAAAAATAAATTAGGCATGTTTGTTCGGTTAATTTGTGGCT
>JAHDFT010000161.1 GCA_020628015.1 Bacteroidota bacterium | reverse complement strand
ACTATTCCACCAGCTCAAAACGCTCTCCCATCCACCTTATTCGACCAATACTTGTTGTATCATTACTCAATTCTTTATTGAGTTTCATTTGTATATCGTATCCAAATTCTGGTAATTCAAAATCAAAAGGAATGGATTCTTTTGGGTCATCCATGAAATATTGATACTCAGGACTTCGGGATAAGTCGATTTTATTTAAGCCTCTGCGTGCGGCTTGTTGAATAGCTGTCTCATCAGGGAATAGATCGGCTTTAACATCTATCCATTCTCCTTTATTGTATTGTAGTATATAAATTTGTAGGGCTTTACTGGCATGTGTTTTAGTTAGTGCAAAGAAGGCTTCCTTCGTTTTCTTGTTCCTAAATAACACCAATTCATTGAAAATACCAACACATTCTTCACTAAATTTTAAATAACCATGCTTCAAGTTTTTTTTCCTAATTTCTGCTTCTCTAGCTGCTTTAGAATCTGCTTGATCACAGATATGGTTACTAAAGTATTTTGGGGCTAGTGCGAGGTAATAGTCATGGATATTAGATGGATTTTTAGAAGCCCAAGCAGGAGAGGTGGTGACTTGGCTTTGGGTGATTCTAGGAACTCGCTTTGTAGGTTTGGGATTGGGCGTTTTTGTAGTTGTGTTTTTAGTCCAATTTGGATTTGTTGTTTTTTCAGTTGCTTTTTGAGAAGCTGATCTCTCTTCCCTTTTTTCATTGAAGATATTATCTTTGAGTAGAGACTTCTTGACTTCTTTCTTCAAAAAATTTTTAACAGGATTATCATTTGAGGTAGAGTCTTGCGCTTGTTTGTCTTTACCAAAATTATCTATTGCCTCATCGGTGACTTGTGCAAATGCATATTTCACGAAATCATTTTTTACTTTACTTACTTTCGCAATCCCTTGAATAACCTCATAATATTGGTAGTAATAATAAAGGCTGATGGGGATGGTGACAAGTGCTATACCTAAACAGATGGCGGGTAATAGGATACTTTTGCCTAATCTCCATAGTCCTATGTAGGTAATGATGCCAAACATGGCTGCTAGAATGGCGGTTCCATAGGCAAAGGCTTGAATAAGTGGAATTAAAAGCATTCCTAGTCCTATGAGGGAGATGACTATACCGACTATTGCAAAAATCCGTAACCGCTTAACATGCATGTCTATAGTATCTTGATCTTGATCTTTATTTGGTTTCATAATCGTTTGGATTTACTAGGAGAATAAGTCTAATATCCTGCCAAAAACAAGGAAAAATTTAATTGATAGTGTACTATATATAGAAAATATCGAAATAGTTTGTTAGTAAGGGGTGTTTTTTTGGTCAAGGGGAAGTAATTTTTGATAGGTAGACTGATTCATCACTAAGGAGCAAGCGAAAAATAAGTTAGACTATATGATTTATACCTAATACTACTTTTTACTTTTACTGTAATCAATGCAACTTATTTACTTCTTTCAAGTATAATCTTTTATGGGCTTTTTTTTAATTCATTATGTATGATTTTTTTTAATGGTTCATGGGTAATGAATTAGCTTCTGAAAGCTCTACCTAGATATGTAAGTTTTTTGTTTTTATAATAATGCAGTTTAGTTGTTGGATGATATAGTAATATATCGCTTTCTGTTTATGCCTTATTTTGAAAATTCATTATGTAATTTAATTATTTGTCATTCAGTTATAATGAATAACCATTACTAATGTTAAAAAATCTATTTCAAAAAGTCATTGAACTTGGGCAATCAGACCAGTATTCTAAAGAGGAAAATAAGAAAATTGAATATTTGAATATTACACTTATTGTTTTAAGCCTACTGCTAATTTCCACTTTGTCTACTAATATTATTAATCAAAAATGGTCTATTCTTTTTGATTCTATTATTTATATGGGATGTAGCTTTTGCATTGCATTGGTTGCCTTATTCCATTTTTATGATCGTCCAAAAGCTGCTAGAATTGCTTTTTTTTTCTTACCTATATTGGTTGTAGCCATTGCTTGCTTGATTATTAAAGTAACCTTTCTTTTAGAACTGTTGAATATTATTTTTCTGGTTATTTTCTTTAATTATTTTACAGGTAGAAAAGTACAGTATTTTTATGGAGCTTATCAGTTATTGATCTACAATTTTATATTTTATCTAATTCATTTTTCAGGACTTTATAAAAATGTTATTTTATTTCGTCCGATAGACAATCTAGTCATTTATAATCTCATGTATATGAGTTTGTTCTTTATTATTAGGATTACTGTCGAACGTATTGCCCATGAAAATAAACAAAAGGAATGGATAATGAAGGAACTGCAAGATCAGGTAGTTAAGACAGAAGCTGCTTATAAATCAATGGAATCCTTTGCTTATGTTATTTCTCATGATATTAAAGCTCCATTAAATAGTATGAATGCTTTTGCCGCTCTATTAGAACAAGGAATAGGGAAAAAAAATACAGAAGAATTAAAGTTGTATAGCCATTATATCAATTCGGAGGGTAAAAAATTAGCTACTATGATAGATGAGGTGCTTTATTTTGCCAAATTAAGTAATACCAATCAAACAGAGAAAATGGTGGAAAACCATATTCCAAAAATGGTGGATGAAATTACCACTTATCTTCTTACGCTTTACCCCAAAGCACAGATTTCTTGCAATACTGATATTCCATTTATCTATGGTGGTGCTTCAAAAATCAAAATGTTATTACAAAATCTGATCGAAAATGGTTTGAAGTACAATCGGAGTGAGTCAGCTAAGGTAAATATAAGGAGTGAGACTACTGATCATTTGGTGAAACTTATTATTGAAGATAATGGTATTGGGATTGCTAAGAAAAATCAGGATCGAATTTTTGAGTTATTTAAGCGTTTACACACCAATAAAGAATACGAAGGAACAGGTGTAGGACTTGCCAATTGCAAAAAGATTGTAGAGCATCATCTAAAAGGGAAACTTACTGTAGATAGTGAGCTTGGGAAAGGATCGAAGTTTGTGATTGCATTGCCTTTGATGCATTGTAGACAAGTGACTGTTTAGTTTGAAGGATTGTATCATTAAGGTGTTAGTCTACCTCTTTTGTCAAATAAAAGGAAGATCGCAATACGATTCTTGTGCTTGAAATATCTTAAATTATTGCTAATGTTAAAAAATATATTTACAAAATTCATTAAAGTTGGGCAATCAGATCAATATGACAAAGTAGAAAACAAGAAGATTGAGTATTTGAACATTACGCTTATTGTTCTAAGCTTGTTATTAGTTTCCTCCTTATCTACTAATATTATCAACCAAAAATGGTCTATTCTTTTTGATTCTATTATTTATATGGGATGTAGCTTTTGCATTGCATTGGTTGCCTTATTCCATTTTTATGATCGTCCAAAAGCTGCTAGAATTGCTTTTTTCTTTTTACCCATATTGGTTATAGCCATTGCTTGTTTGATTATTAAAGTGACCTTTCTTTTAGAACTGTTGAATATTATTTTTCTGGTTATTTTCTTCAATTATTTTGCAGGTAGAAAAGTACAGTATTTTTATGGAGCTTATCAGTTATTGATCTATAATTTTGTGTTTTATCTAATTCATTTTTCAGGACGCTATACAAATGCTATTTTGTCTTATCCTATTAATAATTTTATTAATTATAATCTCATTTACATAGGCTTGTTTTTTATTATTAGAATTACTATCGAACGTATTGCTTATGAAAATAAACAAAAGGAACAGGCAATGAAGGAGTTGCAAAATCAGGTGGTTAAAACACAAGCTGCTTATGAATCAATGGAGTCCTTTGCTTATGTCATTTCTCATGATATTAAAGCTCCATTAAATAGTATGAATGCTTTTGCCGCTCTATTAGAACAAGGAATAGGGAAAAAAAGTACAGAAGAATTAAAGTTGTATAGTCATTACATCAATTCGGAGGGTAATAAATTAGCTACTATGATAGATGAGGTACTTTATTTTGCCCAATTAAGTAGTGCTAATGAAACGGAAAAAATGGTGGAAAACCATATTCCAAAAATGGTGGATGAAATTACCACCTATCTCCTTCCACTTTACCCTACAGCACAAATTTCTTGTAGTGCTAATATTCCTTTGATCTATGGAGGGGCTTCAAAAATCAAAATGTTACTACAAAATCTGATCGAAAATGGTTTGAAATATAATCGCAGTAAGCCAGCTAGGGTAAATATAAAGAGTGAGGCTACTGATCGTTTGGTGAAACTTATTATTGAAGATAATGGTATTGGGATTGCTAAGAAAAATCAGGATCGAATTTTTGAGTTATTTAAGCGTTTACACACCAATAAAGAATACGAAGGAACAGGTGTAGGACTTGCCAATTGCAAAAAGATTGTAGAGCATCATCTAAAAGGGAAACTTACTGTAGAGAGTGAGGTCGGGAAAGGATCGAAGTTTGTGATTGCATTGCCTTTACTGCATACAAATAAAGGAAAATCCAATGTCTAACAAATCATAATATCTATTTTTACCCTTATTTATCCAAAAGCTTTTCTATTTCTTCCCTCATTGCTTTCAAAGGAGAACTCTTTTTCTGGTGCATTCTATTGATTAAATCCTTAAAATTTTCATTTCTACCAACATGTTGATTCTTAGTAATTCTTTTCAGTTTTTTTAAGGTATCAAATCCATATCTTTTTAAGGGGATATCTAGGGTAAATGCAGTATCTATAATCCATTGTTCCAATGCAGGCTCAATAACGATTAAATAATGTTTGGTATGAGGTAGATTTTTTACTTGAAAACCCTCAAAATCACCAATAACTTCAAAATTATTGAAATAAGAAGGAATGGTGCCAGGTTTATCTCGATCTACAATACCTATAGCTAATCTATTCTTATAATTTTTTTTCATTTTATTGGCTACAGCTCCTATAGAAGGACAATGATTGGCTCGCTTAAATCCTATGATTTTTATCATCTCTGTATCTGCAAAGCATTCTGGCAAAATATTCAAACTCATTGGGCAAACATGTCTATATTAAAAAATAGGTCAACTCCTGAATTGGATAATTCAGCAATTTCATCATTGGATAGTGTTTTAACTTTGGTTTCAAAGTCTGAATAACTCACTATATTTATAGCAAGATCTTCTTTATTCGCCTCCGCCATTAAAGTATTGACTAAATAAGGACTATGTGTAGCAATAAAGAATTGGTTAGAGGTCGCATTTATAATTTCAAAGGCAATATCTCGAATATAAGGCGGAAAAGAGTGGTTTTCAGGCTCTTCTAATAAGATCACACAATCTTTATTTGTTCTAATGGCCACTAAATAAAATACCATTCTTTGAAGGGTGTCAGCTACTAAAGCATATGGGATTTTATAACTGACATTACCGATTATTTTTTGAATTTCAGCCTTATTGCTTATAAAATCAATGACTAGACTATAACCATATTCCTCAAATAACTCCCCTACTTCCGATAATAATTTACGATTATTTTTTAAAAGCTCGAATAAGTTTTCTCCATAAGGATCATTCAATGATTCCTCATAAAATTCTTTATTCATATTTGCTACATTGGCTTTTTTAAAGATGTATTTTTTGATCGTAATGTGATTCTCTCTATGATGTTCTCCACTTGAATTAGTTAATTTACCATAATCATCAAACGTAACATAACCTTTGTCTCTTGTACTAATAGAAAGTTCTTCTAAATCGCCATATAACATTTTTTTAGCATTTGCATTTTTTATACCTTGTTTTATTTCGTCAATAGAGTAATCAAATTCACTTTTCAATACAGTACTTTTGAATGCGTTATCTAAAGAATAATATTTTATATGATTTATAATATCATTCAAAATGATAAGTATCGGATAAGCTAGATCTTGATCGTAAAATAAATTTCGAATAGATTCAAATCTAATATCAGATATATTCCCTTTTCTACTGATATTGGAGAAGGATAAGCTTTCTAAAATATTAGACTTACCTACATTAGGCTTCCCTATAAAAATATTAATCCTTTTACAATCTAGATCAAGATTTTTAATAGATTTAAAGTTAGCGATACCAATTCTTGAAATCATTTGTACATTTTTTAAGTAAATGTAAGCTAAATTACCTATTATTTACGATTTTCTATTTAGTTTTTTGCTTCAATCACCTCCATCACCCAAATTACAAATTAAATTATCCTTAAATTTACATTAAGTCCCCAAAATCAAAAAGAAATTAATTAACTTTGTAACATCCCAATACATATACAAACACATCCCTCCAATCAAACGACTAGTAAGATACACGCTTCCAATATCCCTAAGTTTTTCATAATATCTACAACAAAAAAAGGCCTAATTTTCACAAGTAGTTTTATATTTGTGGTCAATATAGTTGATATATGGTATTTAAGTCATGTAAATCCTATTTTGCTCATGAGTTATAAGTATATCACATCGATTCATTTTATTACAAAATGGACAAAACCCTCAACAATTATTATTATAAACAATAAAACATGAAGAAACTCTCCTTATCTATTTTATTTCTATTGTCCTATCTAATTAGTTTTGGACAGGACATTGCAACTGTACGAACCTTGGCACAAGGAGAAACAGTCACCATTCAAGGGATCATCACTACAGGATCAGAATTCGGCTCAGTACGTTACTTACAGGATGAAAGTGCTGGTATTGCGGTATTTGATTCCGACTTTGCCAATCAAGTAGAACCTGGATTTGAGGTGGTCATTACAGGGCAATTAAGTGAGTTCAACGGACTATTACAAATCGCAAAAGGTGATGGTGTTGTTGATTTCCAAATCATCAATGAAAATGCTGGCGTACCAGAACCTCGTGTATTACCTATCGAAGAAGCTTTTACCGAAGCAGCAGAAGGTTTATTAATCAAACTAGAAGGCGTAACCTTTGCTGATGGTGGAGGAACTTTTGAAGGTGGTACCAATTATGATATTACTGATGGTACACAAACAGCTGCACTCCGTATTGATAACCGTACCGATATTGTAGGGGCAACGATTCCTACAGATGCAACAGATGTAGTTGGGGTAATGGGCGAATACAAAGGGACTTATCAACTCCTTTCCAGAAGCAAAGAAGATATTGCTGGCTTAGGTGGGGGAACAGTTGACCCTCCTCCTACTGGCTTGATTTCTATTAGCGAAGCAAGAACGCAAGCAGAAGGAACAACGGTCACTGTAACAGGTATTGTCACTACTAGTGGAGAACTAGGAGCGATCCGCTATTTCCAAGATGAAACGGGTGGAATTGCAGTTTATGACCCAGATGCAGCTGGTGATCTCAAAGCAGGAGATGAAATCCAAATTACAGGGCAGTTAGCTCCTTTTAACGAATTGCAACAGATTCAAAATAAAGGTGGTGATTTTTCAATTGAGGTATTAAGTACGGGTAATCCATTACCTGATCCTAAACCGATCTTTACGGCTACAGGATTTGCAGAAGCCAATGAAGGCATGTTGGTCAGCTTGAAAAATGTAAGCTATACAGATGCAGGAGGGACTTTTGAAGAAAATACCAATTATGAAATTAAGGATGCTGCTGGATTTGCTCAATTACGAGTAGACCGCAATACAGATATTGCTGGGGCGGCAATTCCTTCTGAGACAACAACAGAGATTGTTGGAATTATGGGACAATATAGAGAGACTTACCAATTACTACCAAGAAGCAAAGAAGATTTAGACTTGAGTGGTGGTGGAACGGTTGACCCACCTGCTGGAACAATCACTATTGCAGAAGCAAGAACGAAAGCAGAAGGAGAAACAGTAACCGTAACAGGGGTCATACTTAACGGTCCAGAATTAGGAGCCATTCGCTATTTCCAAGATGAAACGGGTGGATTGGCAGTTTATGACCCTGATTCCGCTGGTGATCTTAAAGAAGGAGATCAAATCCAGATCACAGGACAGTTAGCAGCCTTCAATGACTTACAACAGATTCAAAATAAAGGTGGAGAGTTTTCAATTGAGGTATTGAGTAGCGGTAATAAAGTGGAACCTACATTTATTACTACTTCAGAATTTGGTGAAGCTAAGGAAGGAATGTTGGTCAGCTTAAAGGAGGTGACTTATACAAATGCAGGAGGGGCTTTTGAAGGGAATATGAATTATGAGATAATGGATGCAGATGGTGCTGCTGAGTTAAGAGTAGACCGCAATACAGATATTGCTGGTGCAACGATTCCTTCTGAAGTATCAGAGTTGATTATCGGTATTATGGGGCAATATAGAGATACTTACCAATTATTACCAAGAAGCAGAACAGACCTAGGTTTAAAAGATGATGGAGGTACTAGTGGTGAAGACCTTATTAGCATCTCAGAAGCAAGGCAAAAACCTATTGATGCAACGGTAACTGTAAAAGGAATCGTGACCAATGGTGGGGAATTAGGAGTCATTCGTTATATCCAAGATGAAACCGCAGGTATTGGTATTTACAATCCTGATGGTATAGGAGCAGAGGCAGAACTAGGGGATATGGTACAAATTACAGGGCAAATTGTTGATTTTCAAGGCTTATTAGAGATTGTAGACGGTGGTAATTTCAAATATGAAATATTGAGTAAAGGCAATACTTTACCTGACCCTGTTGTTCTTCCTGGATCAGAATTATATACAGAAGATTATGAAGGGATGTTGGTACGCATGGAAAATGTCAACTTTACCAGTTTTGAAGGGACTTTTGCTGGTAGAAGCAATTATGAGATTACAGATGGTACTGATGTCTATGCAATCCGAATCAGCACAGATGATTCAGACATATCAGGAACACCAATTCCTGTTGCCAATCTAGGGATTACAGGGATTATGGCGCAATATCAAGCGAATTACCAATTATTACCTCGTAGTTTAGGAGATATAGACACATTAGGCAGCCCACCAATTATTACTTCTGATGTTTCACAAGGTGACATTACCACTTCAGGCTTTTCTGTTGCTTTTACCTCTAATGATCCTGGAAATACACAAGTAAGTTACGGTTTAACAGAGGATTTAGAATTAGGAACACTTTCTGATGACAACTTAACAACCGATCATAATATCAATATCGACGGACTAGAGCCTGCGACTTTATACTATGTACAAGTGACAACCACTAGTGAAGATGGATCTACCTCTACTTCAGTCATTCGTCCGATGATGACGGCTTCTTTATCTTCTGGTAAAATTGATGTCTATTTCAATGACGATATTAATAGTGATTACTCAACAGGTAGAATTGCAGATTACCTACCTAATGCTTTCGATGATACATTAAGAGCTTATATTCTTGGTGCTAAGGAAAGTATAGATATGTGTTTCTATACCATTGATGACATCAATAGCATTATCGGTACTTTGAGATTTGCAGCAGAAAATAATGGTGTAGAAATGCGTTTTGTAGTAGATATTGAAGTCTCTGAGGATGTGATTGCACAATTACCTGGTGAAGTAAGTCAAAGACCTCCTGCACCAGAAGGGCAATTTAATGGCATTATGCATAATAAATTTATTGTAAGAGATGCCAACTCTAGTGATCCAAATGCACCTTCTGTTTGGACAGGTGCGACCAACTTTACCAATGGGCAATTAATCAGGGATGCCAATAATATTATCGTTATCCAAGATCAAAGTTTAGCCAAAGCTTATACCATCGAGTTTGAGGAAATGTTGGCTGGTAACTTTGGTGGCTATAAGAAGGATAATACGCCTAAAGAATTTGTGATTGGTGGTAGAAGAGTGGAGTTATTTTTCAGTCCTTCAGATAATGTAACAAGAGAAATTATTCGTACTGTGGATTCTACAGATGATGCCTTATATTTCTGTATTTTATCTTTTACTCGTTCAGATATTGCCAATGCAATGTTGGAGCAAGCAAATGTACCTGATTTAGCTTTTGTAACGGGACTTTTCAATGAGTATTCTGGTAATGAAACGACTTTTGACATTTTGAATAACCCTATTTTTGGTACTTCAGTTATTGAAGACGATCAAGGTCGTCAATTACACCACAAATACATGATTATTGATCCACACAATTTAGAATCTGATCCTTTAGTATTAACAGGTTCTCATAACTGGACCAATTCTGCGGAGGTACGTAATGATGAAAATACTTTGGTCATTCATGATGCTGAGATTGCCAATCTTTATTTCCAAGAATTTGTCGCTCGTTATTTTGAAAATGGCGGAGAAGTATTACCAGATGATGTCGTCATTAATTTCATCGAAAGAGATGCGGATATTAATGTAAAAGATATTAATTTGTATCCGAATCCTGTACATGGTGCTTTAAATGTATTCTACAGCGTAGATAGCAAAGAAGATTACGATATCACCATTACAGACATGCTCGGAAAAGTCGTCTGGACACAACAAGTCAATAAAGATGGCCAAACAGAGCAAAGCATTCAATTACAAGTAGATAGCTGGCCAAGTGGCGTTTACAATGTCGTTATTGGCGGACAAACAAGCCAGTTTGTAATTGCGAAATAAGTTAACTATTACTCTTGATTTTCTTTTCTTTTTTCGACCTTATGGATTTTAGGTAAAATGTTTCAAAAATCCGTTAAGCACAAAATACTGGTAGAGACAAGGCATGCCTTGTCCTTACCTTTATGTAGGATTTTTGGAGCATTTTGCCGTTAAGAAATCCATACAGTCTTGA
>JAHDFT010000160.1 GCA_020628015.1 Bacteroidota bacterium | reverse complement strand
ATACATTGTAGATTATATCGTATCCTTCCGTTTGAGTAATATCATTATACCAATGAACATGAGGAAATCGAGTAAACCGATAAATCCAACTTTTCCCCAGAAAAGACTACTTTCTTCTTTTATGCCTAATCCCTTTTTCATCAACATATTGGGTAGTTTGACCGCATCAGGGGTTTTAATATAATCATAGGTATTGCGGATGGTATCTATTTTATAAGCAACAGAAGTTTGAGTAGAGTCTTTATAACAAGTCCCTATACATAGTTTCTCCTGTTCCACACTAATTGGTTTAAAAATCCGAATATTCTCTGTCAAATCCGTATAAGCATCAACACCCCATCTAGCAAAGGTAAAATAACTTAATAACTCATTTGCACTCAGTTTTTCCTCTGTATGCTGCTTGCCATTTTTAGTAGTCGTCACCTCGCTAATGATTGGGGTAACTACTCCTGAAAACATAATTTGTGGAATAAGGATCAGGGGTAAAAAGGTCATTACCTTTTCTGTCTTATTAAACATCGTAGAGAGCAATAAGCCCATAATGGTTCCTGAAAATGCTAGGAAAAGCATCATCAAAAAGAAGGGGAAAAAGCTAACCTCTATATTGAGACTGGTTTCTACTTCATCCCAATTGAACCAAAAGTAAAGAATGACGGTAAAGAGGAGTACTTGTATGATGGAAAACAGGGTTAAGACGCTGATTTTGGATAAAATATAAGGAAAGAGCCGCAGATTAAACATGCGCTCTCGAATGTAAATGGGCAATTCACTAACAATTTCTTTAGCCGCATTATTAGAACCAAACCAAATGGCACAGATAGTTGTAAGGAAAAGTACTCCAATGGTTAATTTATCAAAGACCAAGATCATTAATAGGGCAATAATTGGAGCTTGCCCTAGCATGATTAACATATTAACAGGATCATTGATTTTGATGTTCAAATAACGAGCTGTTAACCAGTACAATTGCTTGAAAAAAGAATCTTTTTCCTTTTGATCTAATGGGATTTCTTTACCTGTAGCAGATAATAAGTGTTTATCTTTCCGCACTTGATCAAAGCGACCAGCTAGTTTTTTACCAGCTTCCCTTGTTTTATTTTTACTATAAATTTCATTGATCCTATTGGTGCCAAAATAATCCAGTAATTCTTTTTCCCCACCATAAAAAGTCAAATAACCTCCTTTAGAGAGGAAAATGACCTTATCGGCAAACTCCAAATCACTAGGTTTATGCGTCACCATCATAATGGTGGTATTATTGGCATTCAGGTCTTTAAGACATTGCAAAAATTCCTCAATAGTTTCTGGATCAAGTGGAGAGGTTGGTTCATCTAGGAAAAGAATCAAGGGATCAGTAAGTAATTCCACCGCAATAGAAACCCTTTTTCGTTGTCCACCCGATAAATCACCCACCTTTGTCTGCTTAATTTCCTCTGAGTTGATATTCAGATTGCTCAATACCTCATCAATCTTATCTTCAATTTCCTCTTCTGTCACATCCGAAGCCAAACGCAACTTAGCCGCATAATATAAAGAGCTTTCTACAGATAATTCTTTGTGAACAATATCATCCTGTGGTACATAACCAATGAATTTTTTAATATAATCATAGTTATTGACCAATTCTTTACCCAAAATCAAGCCTTTTCCACCCGTAGCAGGATTGGCTCCATTAAGGGCTTTGAGTAGGGTAGACTTACCACAACCTGAAGGCCCCATAATCGCCGCAAAATCTCCTTGATAAATATTAAAACTCACATCTTGCAAGGCTTTATAACCATTATCATACACCTTAGCCAGTTTATAAGCCTGGATTGCGACTTTATTGGCACGATGTAAAACAACAGAGGCAAAGACCATACTATCACCCGCCTTACTCAATTGAAACTCTCTATCTCCAATAGTAATCACATCATTTGGTCCCACTTTTTGAGAACCATTGATGCGCCTACCATTCACATAGGTTCCATTAGAACTCATATCTGTAACCATATACTGATCTTCAGATAATTTTCTAATGGCGGTATGCTTTCGGGATATGGTCAAACTAGGAATGACCAAATCACATTCCTTGCTTCGGCCAATCCAAACCTCTACTTTTTGGTCGAAAAGTGCAGAGAGGTCATTTTCACCATCTATGATGCCATCGTTAGCATCTTCAGCAATAATTGCCGATGGGCGACGCTTATGTTGTTGATTAAAATACTCTACAAGAAGATTGAAATTGGAGGTTGGACCAAATTTTACTCTAGACTTATTGGAGATGGGGTAATAACGGTTAGCAGGAACCCTTTGACCGTCAATGAAGGTACCATTGACACTTGTATCCATGACAGATACTTGCCCCTTTTCAATTAGCAATTTCGCATGACCTCGGGAGATGCGATCTTCTGGAATTTGAAAGTCGGCACCATAGTCTTTACGGCCAACCGTTAATTCCTTATAAGAGCTTTTATAGTAGGCTATTTTTTTAAGAGGGGTATTGCCTCTTAATAGTGTTATTTTTATATCGTAACCGGGCATAGATAGTTTTGGTTTTGGTAAGGAACAAGTAAAAAATAGGTACTAGTTTTGATTAGGAAAATTTGACACTAGACGAGGCAAAAAACGTAGGCAATGCAGGGCATTGGCGAGGCTTTTTAACGAAGTATAGGGGCAAATTTATCAATCAAAATAAAATTTATTTTTTTACTGTTCCCAAGGGAAGGGGATTTGAACAAGTTATTATTGTGATAATTTGCCCATTTTTCCCATTACTTTAATGTTGAGTTGTGAACGTCTGTTCATTAAAACTGTTCTTGTAAAAATTTGAATGCTTGACTTATTTTTTCACAATAATAAAAAAAGTCTGCATATAAATTCGAGAACTAGACATATAATTTATAAATTAGGAGTACATTTGAGGTAGTTTTTTTAAAAAAGTATGCTACTGTTTGTACAAGTGATTGATAAACAGTTATTTGAGAAGAAATGTCAGCTTTATGCAACACTATCTAAATAAGATAAGACAAAAACTATTGATTTTAGCAGGGATTATTGCACTAGGGCTAAGTGCTTGTGGAGTAGAAGAACCAACTTTAGAACAAATTAGTGATCCAGAAGTAATTGGCCAAACAGATTCGACGGTTAATTTGAAACTAGTGGCAACGATCAATAACCCCAATAACTTTGAAATTCCAGTCAAAAGTGTCGCTTACGAGATTGAAGTGTTAGGCAAGCGTGTAGGCTATGGAGTAGATACCTTAATTAATCCTTTGTTGGGGGAGGCAAGTACGGATGTGGCTCTCCGTCCAGTAGTATTGATTCCTGAAATTGCTACAATGTATAAAGATATAATTGGTAAAAATGAAATAGATGTAAATATTACAGGGAACTATCATTTAAAGCTTGTGAATCAACCATTTTCTATTCCTATTGAAAAAAGTACAAGCTTGAATATTCAGGAATATCTTCAGCAGTACACAGAAAATACTTTACAAAGTGATGCATTTCATATTAAAAAAGTATATTTGCCTGAAATTAATCAACAAAAACGAACAATTATCATTAAGACAGATGTGGCAATTACCAATCAATTACCCATCAAATATACTTTAACTGATTTGACCATCAATGCTTATCCATTAAAGGGAAATAAGGCGATAGGTACATGGACTTTGGCAGAAGAAATTGACGTAGAAGCTGGTCAAACAGAGGTTTTTACTGCTCAATATTATATGAATCAACAAAGTATATTGAATATGTTGAGTAATGTTAGGGAAAATACATTTCGTTTAGATGGTAATGCAAAAGTAATGGTTAGTGGGGGAACATTTACTTTCCCTGTTCAAGAGCAAATTACGGTACCTTGGGAGGAAGTGAGTAAAGCCATTAGTAAATCTGCTCAAGAAATATCCAAAACATTAGAGGATAATAATATCTCTGGAAAATTGGTAGATTCATTGATGAATTTTATCAAAAAACAAAAAACAATTGACCTTAAAGACATTGATTTAAAGGATATTCTAAAATATATACCCAAACAAGAGCAGGAAGAGGAGAAAGAAAAAGGCAAATAAAAATGGTGTTGTTTTTGTAGCGTATAGGCTTTGCTAGACAACATTTTAAGACCTTTTTTTTGGGTACAAGTTGACCATATTCAACACTAATCAACATATAAAATTATCACTTTTTTGTGTAGATATTTTACTATATACACATTTTTTAGTAATTTTTCATTATATGTTATTTTTGTTTCTTATGACTTTATTAGAGTCGCAAAAATATACTGTAAAATAGATTATTTATTTCTGTTTCATCACTTATAATGACTGATTACTAATCAAACTAAGAAAGTGTAAAAAAATAAATAAAATTTACGATTGCTTATTTTAATAGCGATTATTTAGTTACTTTTAGATCAATAATTATAGCAAACTGTACAATAAATGGGTTAAGATAATAGAACATAATTGTATAGTAGGCTAAGTTTTAATGTTAAAAATCAAATATAACCAATAGAAATATGCCCATAAGTATTAAAGAACCTTTAGCACTCAATGAACTTGGTAAAAGGAGTAATAATGAGGATTCTATTTCCCCTCCTAAAGGGCAGGCAGGTGTAAATGATCGGTTATTCTTGGTATGTGATGGTGTTGGTGGTAGTAATAAAGGAGAAGTAGCTTCTAAAATTACTTGTGAATCCATCTCAGAATATATTGCCAACCAAACGGGTGGTCAGGCAGATATTGCAGAGTCAACGGTGCATGATGCCTTGAAGTTTGCAGAGCAACGGATGGTCAAACATATGGAAGAGCAGCCTAATAGTCAGGGGATGGCAACGACCCTTACTTTCCTCTATCTAAACGACAATCATGCGATTGTAGGGTGGGTAGGAGATAGTAGAGTCTATCAGATTAGAGATGGAGCAGTCGTTGAAAGAACCAAAGATCACTCCTATGTACAAGAACTCATTGATGCTGGACATATTACGGAAGAGGAAGCAGCGATCCATTCACAGAGAAATGTTATTTTAAGAGCGGTTACAGGGGTTAACCCAGCTCAAGCAGATACATTAGTGATTAGAGATGTGCGTGCTGGTGATTATTTCTTTTTATGTACAGATGGTATTTTAGAAGGGATTTCTGATGATCAACTCACCGCAGCACTTTCCAAGTCAGGCGCACAAGATGACTTTAATCGACAGTTTACCAAAGAGTTAAATAAACTTTGTTCCAAGCGATCTAGAGATAACTACTCCATGTATTTGGTACAAATAGATGCTGTAGAAGGTGCATTGGCGGCAGATGATTATGAAGCCAATAAGGATTTGTATGATACGCCAATTCATGAAGGTGACCTAGAAGATAGCCTGGCCGCAGAAATGGATTCAGGTGGGCATGATTTTGATGAAGTTGCTCAAAGAGAAGAAGAATATGCTAGTGCAAACTATGTTGCTACTCCGCCACCTTCTGTAGATGAAGATGAGCGAATGAGCATTAAGGAGAAAAGAAAGAAAAATATTCAGGAGAAAAATAAAAAGGGATTAGAAGAGCCAAAGCCAAGCAAGGTGAAATCAGATGATAAGCCTGATGATAAAAAGAAAGGTGGTGGTATGGCACGTATTATTTTAGGTGCATTTGTACTGGCGGCTTTATTAGGTTTAGGTGCCTTTTTATTTACAGGTGGTGATAGCAATGCTGGTGGTGGACCAGCAACTATTGATGATCCAGTATTGAGTGATTTTGTCAACCATATGAGTGAGGGGCGTGAAATGTTGGTCAAGGAAGATTATAAAGCTGCAACAGCAAGCTTTAGAAGTGCTTCTCGATTGAGCAAAGCCCCTAAAGATAGCATTAAAGTGGCAAGAGACTTTACCAAATATGCAAGTAATCTACAAAAAGGCTCCAAATATGCTAATGAAGGGAATTTTAATATGGCCATTGATTATTTTCAAAAAGCTTTAGAAATTCATGATGATGAAGATATTAGAGCTACGCTACAAGGTTTGAAAATTGAGAAAGAGGATGCCATGTCAGCAGCTAGTGAAGATGGAAAAAAAAATTAGTTACACAACAAAATAAAACTGATATTGTAGAAGATGGATATGATGACTTAATCATAAAAGCAACAGAAGCATTAAAGAGGGAGAAATGGCAACAAGCGAAGATTTTATTTTTAAAAGCACAGAAAATTAGACCAAATGGGAAAGCCATCCTAATAGGACTTCAAAAAGCAGAAGAGGGCTTGGGCAATGATGCTTCAATGACTAGTATAAAGGCGATGTTGAGAAAAGTCAATATAGACGACGATAAAAAGTCAAAACGAAAAGACAAAGACAATAGAAGACCCCAAAGTGCAGTTAAAGAAAAAGTTACAGTAGAAGAACATAAACCCCAAAGTGCAATTAAGGCTCCAGAACGAGAGGGAGATTTTGTCGTGCCTAAAGAAAAATACCGTCAATTATTTGAAGAAGTACAAGAAAAATTTGATAACAAAGAATACGAAGCTGCTTATTCTATTTTAGATAAGCAACCTCCTATCTGGAAATATTTATCTACAGATGATTTGGTTAAATTAGCTACATTTTATGAAAAGAAAGCGGTAGAAAAAAATCCAGCATCACCAGAATATAAAAATGCTTTCCAAATATATAGAAAATTGTCTATCAATAAGAAAAATGCCTATGGGCATTATAAATGTGGGCAGTTTTTAGCCAATGGTTGGGGGATTGCCTACAATAAATCTGGTGCCACAACTTATTTACAAAAAGCTGTTTGTAGCAGAAAGCAAGAAAGCCTAGATTCGACAGTTACCCAAACACCCAAAGAATTGGCTAAAGAAGTACTAGCTAGTTTGGAGGTAAAACCGAGATGCAAATAATAACACAGTAGAATAGAGATAAGGAACAGTAAAAAAATAATTTTTTATTTTGATTGATAAATTTGCCCCTATACTTCGTTAAAAAGCCTCGCCAAGGCACGGCATTGTCTACGTTTTTTGCCTCGTCTAGTGTCAAATTTACCTAATCAAAACTGTAAACTTATTTTTCACTTGTTCCTAAGAGAAGTGTATGGTGGTATATAATCCTTATTCAAATAGGAATTGTAAAAAAAGATGTATCTTTGACTTTTGTTTGATACAAAATAATAAAGTAGCATTATAATTTGTTTGTAATAATATGACTAAGCACCTCATTTTATCCATCTTACTGATTTTAACGACTATAGCCGTTCAAGCACAACAAGAATCTGCTGCTGAACTTTTAGCTAAAGCTAATTCCTATTACGAAGCCAATGAATACGAAGAGGCAATTGCCCTTTTTAGAGATGTCTTATTATTAGATAATTCCCAAGAAGCTAAAGAAAAATTGGCCAAAAGTTATCGTATTACCAAGCGATATGACCAAGCAGAATACTGGTACCGCTTGACTTGGGAGCGTATGCAAAATACGCCAGAAAATAGGCTGCACTTTGGGCAAATATTACAAAGTAACGGGAAATATAAGGAAGCTAAAAAACAATTCTTGGAATATGCCAAATTTGATCCACTAGGAAAAAAATTAGCAGAAGGAATTGATAAAATTGATGTCCTAAAGCAAAATAAGAGTGCCTATAAGGTGAGTTTATTACCCATTAACTCGCCTGACTCAGATATTTGTGCTTTAAGCAATTATAATGAGATTCTATTTTGCAGTAATCGAAAAGAAGAATCGGATTTTGTTTTTGCCGCAGGAAAATCCGCTGCTTTTGATATTTTTACTGCTGATATGAGTAATGGTACTCAATTGGGAGAAATACAAAGAATTAAAGGAAAAATCAACAGCCCTTATAATGATGGTCCATTAACCCTATTTGAAGGGGGAAACAAAATGCTATTTACCAGAAATGCTTATTTCAAAGGACGTAAAATATTAAATAGTAGTGGTAGAACAATGGTTTTACAACTATTTGAAGCCCAACGTTTTGAAGATGGACGATGGGGAGAGGTCAAACCTTTTATGCACAATAGTACCGATTATTCTGTAGCACATCCTACCATTTCTAAAGATGGACAAACCTTGATTTTTGCTTCTGATATGCCAGGTGGTAGTGGTGGAATGGATTTATACATCTGTTCTAAAATTGATTCGGTCAATTGGACAGCACCTGTTTCGCTAGGGAAACAAATCAACTCAGCAGGAAATGAAGTTTTTCCTTTCTTTCATGAGGATGGTTCCTTGTATTTTGCTTCTGATGGGCATCCAGGTTTAGGGGGCTTGGATATTTATGTGACTAGAAGGGTCAAAGGAAAATGGAAAGTGCCTAAAAATATGGCGATTCCTATCAATTCTTCAATGGACGACTTTGCCTTGGTATTCAATAATGATAAAGGGATTGGTTATTTTTCTTCTAATAGAGAAGGAGGAATGGGCAAGGATGATATTTACTATGTGAATTTAGAGGTTGAATCGGATAGGAAAGTGCCGAGTGCTGTAACAACAACAATTAACAAAAAATGGACGGATCAAGGTGGGAAGGAAGTCGTTTTGAATGACCGCATGGGACTCAATAAGGTCTATTTTACCCCTGGTGGCACCGATATTTTACCAGAAGCAGCACAAGAACTTGATAAAGTAGCTTTATTTATGCAAATTAATCCTTCAGTAGGTTTGGCTTTGAATGCTCATACAGATTCGAGAGCGGATGATTATATTAGCTTGGAAATCAGTAAAAAGCGAGCTGAAGCTGCCAAAGATTATATCATTTCAAAAGGGATTGATGCTAACCGTTTGGTGGCTAGTGGTTTTGGTGAAGCACAATTGCTCAATCATTGTAAAAATGGGATTTCTTGTACAGAGGAACTACATAGTGTCAATAATCGCATTATGGTGAGTTTATTGGGTGGGGAATCGGTTAATATGGATCAACTCATCTTTAAAAATGATCTCCCTCCTGAATTTGCTAATGATCAAACTAAAACAAGCGAGAAGAAAAAGAAGACCAAGACTAAAATCCTAGAACCTGTGAAGCAAGAGGATACTTGGTTGGAGCAAACAGAAGACCCCGATTTCTTAGAGAATGCGGACTTTTCTTATATTGTTTATCTTGGTCCTTATAAAACAGTAGACAATAATACTTTCTACGCCTTCGCAGAATTGAATACCCCAATTGAAAAGGAACCTTCCAGTAAGGGGGTTTACATTGCCCTTGGCCCTTATAAAACAATTGCAGAGGCAGAAAAATATGAAGTGTATGCCAAAGAAAGAGGAGCCAAAAAGACCAGTATTATGGTGTTAAATAATGGGATTCAGACAGAGATTCCCATAAGGAAATTGAAAAAAATGGGTATCCAGTAGAGACAAGGCATGCCTTGTCTTATCGGAATTACATCATTTTGTTTATATTGTTGTATAACAACCGTAGGGACAAGGCACGCCTTGTCCTATTGTGATATTACATTATTTTATGTATTACAAGAGATGGGACAAGGCATGCCTTGTCCCTACGGGTTATTTTTGATGTTGTATTGGTTAATAATATTCAATTTCTGATTCGACGACTTGTAAATCACCAACAACGCTACTGCCCCCATACATCACTTGATACATTTGCCCACCAGACAAAGTGCGTTCTGCTACTAGGTCGCCAAAACTATTGTATTCAAATTGCTTATCGTAAATTAAATCTTGTCCTTCCGTCTGTTGAATTTCTCTAATCAATTGTCCATTTCTATTGTATAAATAACGCAAACTGTATTTAGGGCAGGGGAGTTGTGCATCTAGAATTTCTAGGCCCAATACATTGCCTTTTTGATCATAATCTGTAATGACCTTTTCTAGTAATTCACCATCTCCATCCATAATAATTGACCGTACTTCTCGCCCTTTAATATCATACTTGAAAGCATGAATCTGAAAGAGTTCATCTTGTCTATTGTAAATGGTTCGTTTTTCTAATTGATGTAGGGGATTGTAGTGATAATGCGAATAACGAATTTTTCTATTTAAAGGATCAAATACTTCTAACTCTTTGGTGTGGCCTCTTTGAGTATAAGAGATGACCGTTTTTTCGATTAATTGTTGTTGAGCATCAAAAATAGACCGTATTTCCTTATTGCCTTTGTTTTCAATACTTTGTATACTTGTCGCACCATTTTGATCTATGCTTTTTTGCAGATAAAGTTGCCCTTTTTCATTGTAATAATATTTTTCAATATGAAAATCAAGTTCTGTATTACCATAGGTGATTTCTTGAGCCAATAATTCCTGTTCATTATACCTAAATTCTGTCCGAGAAATTAAGACTCCACTACCATCAAATAGATGTTGTGCAATGACTTTTCCCTGATCATCATAACTGCTTTCTTCCAATAAGACCTTATAATAAGGTTGGGAACAGTCAAATTTTTTAACTGATTTAATTTTCATGATTTATAGGAATTTGAGGTTTTGGTTTTGTGATAATGTTTAGGAACAAGTAAAAAATAAATGATGTATGTTATATGTTATTTTTTACTTGTTCTTTGCCTAAAATAATTACACAAAATTGAAACCAATTTGCAAAAAAGCGGATAAAAGCGAAAATTTGTCCTGATTATAGTTTTTTGTTTTTAATGTTTTATTGAGGAATGCTCAAAAGATTACGTCTTATAAAATAGTGATAAGGAACGAGTGAAAAATAAATTTACAAATTTTGGTTAGGAAAATTTGACCCTAGACGAGGCAAAAAACGTAGGCAATGCAG
>JAHDFT010000159.1:6183-10734 GCA_020628015.1 Bacteroidota bacterium | reverse complement strand
ACTAGACGAGGCAAAAAACGTAGGCGATGCAGGGCATCGGCGAGGCTTTTTAACTAAGTATAGGGTTAAATTTGTCAATCAAAATGGTACAATTATTTTTTGACTGTTCCTTATTGACATGATTTTCTAGCCATCATTTGAAAATTAAATGTAATGAATGGGTAGAAAACACGTACTAGATAAATGATGATGCAAATAGATGGCATTTGTCACTTACCGATGATGAAAAAATAGACTATATACAAATGAACAAGTTAAAATGATCTCCCTTGTTTTTATAAGGGAATGTTTTGAGAAATGATGAAAATTGTGTATATATTTGATGGCTATTTTTCTTCATTTATAAAGTATAATCATTAAATTGTGTGCTTCTAGGGGTACTTTAGTAAAAAGGATCGAAAGGAATGTATAACATTGTAATAGAGGCGAGTGATTAAACATATAGCCTTTCTCAATTGTACTATATGTGCTTGCTTTAGTAACAATAGTGCATAGTCAATGAACTATTTATACACTATCAGTAATTGATTAAAATAAGTTACTCCATGTGATATACTTATTTTTAATCCATCACAAAGGTAAAAAAAGTAAACTTTCTATTTTTTACCAAATCATTGTCAAAAATAATGATAAAAACTTACACATTCAAACCGCTAACTATGCTTTTCTCCAATTTTATCCTAAATTGTACAAAAAAACGCAAATTTTCTTCTATAATGAAATGTTATATCATCTTTTTACTTGCAGTATTATTTGGATATATTTCTCCTTTAATGGCTGATGGCGAGGTAGATAGTGTTAAACAAGAGGTGGTAGATAGTCAAGCCCTGAAAGTAGAAAAAGCAACGACTACACCTACTACTTCAAAAGCAAATGCTCAAGTTTATACTTTTGAGCTAAATGAGGCTATTTTTCCTTCGGCTTGGCGAAAGGTTAAAAAAGCAGTAGAGGAGGCAGAAAGCAAAAATGTAGATTTTATTGTCATGAAACTCAATACCTATGGTGGAGCAGTAGATATGGCAGATTCTATTAGAACAAAACTTATGAAAGCCAAGCCGACAACGGTGGTTTTAATAGACAATAATGCAGCATCAGCAGGCGCATTGATTTCACTAGCTTGTGATAGCATTTTTATGGTGAAAGGAGCGCAAATAGGGGCTGCAACAGTTGTTAACCAGCAAGGAACACAGATGCCTGATAAGTACCAATCTTATATGCGAGCAACGATGCGTTCGACAGCCGAAGCACAAGGGCGTGATCCTCAAATCGCTGAAGCAATGGTGGATGACCGCATTCATATTCCTGGCATTATCGACTCTGCCAAAACCTTGACTTTTACGACTACAGAAGCCCTAAAACATGGTTATTGTGATGGCATATTTGCCAATACAACAGACGTAGTAAAACATCTATCAACTAACGCCCAAGTGACCACCTATAAAGCCGATTGGATGGAGCCGATTTTGAATTTCCTCCTCAATCCAATGGTAAGTAGCTTATTGATGTTGGTGATTTTCTTGGGAATTTATACCGAAGTACAATCTCCTGGTGTTGGTTTTCCCATATTAGCCTCTGCAATCGCAGCGACCCTTTATTTCGCCCCAAATTACCTCGAAGGACTCGCCCAACATTGGGAAATCCTCCTCTTCCTAGTAGGACTCGCCTTGATTGCCATAGAAATATTTATTATTCCAGGCACAGGTCTGGCTGGAATCATCGGTCTAGTCGCCTTAGTTGGTGGACTCACTCTAAGCATGGTTCGCAATGATTTCTTTGATTTTACCCTCTCCGCACCTGGTGACATTACAGGCGCATTAACCCAAGTCCTCTTAACCATTATAGGTTCAGGAGCCTTAGCAGTTGCGCTAGGTGGACGATTTATGGAAACCAGCTTATTCCAAAAAATGGTATTGGAAGATACGCAAGATGCAGAAGAAGGATATACGGTTAAAAGTAAGGAATATGAAGTGCTAGTCAATCGTATTGGCCTAGCAGTTACAGACCTTAGAATTAGTGGAAAAATAGAAATTGATGACGAGCGATATGAGGTCATTACAACAGGGAATTATATTGATGCAGGTACAAAAGTCATCGTAAAAGAATACACCGAAAGCAATTTGATTGTAAGAGAATTGCGAGAAGGCGACGAAGAAAAATCCCCAAATAATACCGAATAAAACATCGAATAAAATACCCCATATAACCGTAGGGACAAGGCACGCCTTGTCCTACACCTTTTGTCCCATACCATCGCCCTCATCATTAAAATTATACCATTAAATTCCATTACAATCATCACAAATACAAGCCACCCAAACAATTGACAATAAAACAACAAAAATGACCAATTTCCAATACATCCCTCATCGAGACACCAAGAATTTTTCCAAAATGGTCTTAGATTATGTAGAAGAAGCCGAAGATTTAAGGGATTTTTATACTTTTCAATGGGATAGCCAGACAATTCCCAAAGTCATCAAAGCAGTTGAGCAGCAATCCTTTGATCGTGTCAATTTAGTAGCAACTTTGCTACAACAATATGAAGGATTTGAGCAAAGTGAAGCAACTACCAATAACATGCTTGCCCTAGAATCGAAAAATACCTTCACCATCACCACCGCTCACCAACTCAATCTATTTACAGGCCCACTTTATTTTATTTTCAAAATCGCTGCTGCCATCAAAACGGCGCAACAATTGAAGAAGCAGTATCCCCAATATAATTTTGTACCTGTTTATTGGATGGGAAGTGAAGACCATGATTTTGCTGAAATTAACCATACTTGGGTCTATGGACAAGGCATTACTTGGGAACATCCCAATCCTAGTGGAGGAGTAGGACGTTTAGTAACGACAGGAATGCAAGAAACCTTAGCCACACTAAGCGAAATACTAGGAGATCGAACAGGAGCAAAGGAGCTAATTAGTTTACTAGAAAAAGCCTATTTAGGGCAAGATAATTTAGTAAAGGCAAGTAGATACTTGGTTAATGAATTGTTTGGGCAATATGGTTTGGTGATTATTGATCAAGATGATAAAGCATTTAAAAAGACCTTTAAACCGATTATAAAACGAGAATTACGAGAAAAAATTAGTCATTCTAGCATTCAAAATACCAATCAAGAATTAGAAGCAAAAGACTATCATCAACAAGCCTTCACCAGACCCATCAACTTTTTTTACCTCAAAGATGCAATAAGAGAACGCATAGAATGGAATGCTGAAAAACAAGTTTATGAAGTCTTACAAACGGATATTACATTTACAGAAACATCCCTCCTAGCAGAAGTCGAGCAATATCCCGAAAGATTTAGTCCTAATGTATTATTGCGACCTATTTATCAACAATATATTTTGCCCAATTTGGCTTATATCGGAGGTGGGGGAGAACTGGCTTATTGGTTACAATTAAAGCAAGTATTTAAGCAATTAGAAGTGGTGGAGCCAATATTGATGCTGCGAAATTCAGTCCTCATTGTAGACCAAAAAACAGCCGATAAAATCACAGGCTTTGATTGGACAATTGTAGACTTTTTTGAGGATATAGAAATCATGGTTAAAACCTATGTAAAAAGGGAAACAGAGGAGGAGTTGAATTTGGCAGCAGAAAAGCAAAAGATGACTGGTATTTTTGAGGAAGTGTTAATTAAAGCTAAATCCATTGACAAGACTTTAGAATCAAGCGTGTTGGGTGAACAAAGAAAGCTAGAAAAATCGTTCTCTAATTTGGAACAGAAATTATTACGTGCAGAAAAGCGCAAGCATGAACAAGCGATTAAGCAAATCAGGAAAATAAAAGCAACCTTATTTCCAAAAGGAAAATTACAAGAACGACACGATAACTTTATTCCTTTTTACCTCAAATATGGCAATGATTTTATTGCTCACCTCATTGAGGGATTAGAGCCATTTAAAAAACAATTTGCGATTTGGATGGTAGAAAATACTTAATCGTTACTCAATCAGTCCTAATAAATACCGATAAGTCTCCAAACCTATTGCCTCAAAATCTGTCCATTGATCAATGGGTATTTTTCGACTGATTTTAATAAAGCGATATTGACTGATGTGGTTTTCCATCGTTTCCCTACTTAAATCACTTATAGCTAAGTAATTATCCGACTCAAAATGATGTTCCCAAGGACTTTCATGAATACAAAAATAGAAGGGTAGGGAAGATGATGTTTGGAGTTGCTTTGGATTAATGGGATATTGTTGCAATAGTTCACCACCAATTAATAAGGTAAAACTAAAAAAATGACCCCACCAAAACATCGTTCGGAAGGCAAAAAGACGCTCTTTTTGGAAAAGACGAGGAAGATCTAGGACAAGATAAGGCAAACCCTTATAATTTTCTCCTTTAGAGATTTTACCTAGTTGATCATCTGTATCTGTAGGAAAGGGAAAGTTTTGGTGAGTAGCAGTAGATTTTAACTTTTGAGAAAAATCCCCAAACAATTGCACTATCTTTGCGGTCACTTGTCGTTTTTGTAACAAGAAATCTTGATTCTGAAGCAGACTTAATTCTGATTTGGTAAAAGATGTCATAGA
>JAHDFT010000159.1:0-6083 GCA_020628015.1 Bacteroidota bacterium | reverse complement strand
TATTGATGTAGTCAATAGCCTATGAAACAAATAGACCGACTTATATTACAATCATTTATTGGGCCATTTATCGTGACCTTTTTCATCGCCCTTTTCGTACTAATCATGCAATTTCTATGGAAATATATTGATGATTTGGTAGGTAAAGGATTAGAATTTGCAGTCATGGCAGAGTTGATTTTCTATCTCTCTGCTACAATGGTTTCCCTTGCCTTACCCATCGCTGTATTACTAGCCTCCATTATGACCTTTGGTAAATTAGGCGAGCATTATGAATTGGTTGCGCTCAAGTCCGCAGGCATTTCCCTATTTCGCTTCATGCTTCCTTTAACCGTAGCCTCCCTATTCATTAGTGGGATTGCTTTCTTATTTGCCAATAATGTCGTCCCTATTTGTAATTTAAAATCAACCTCTTTATTATACTCTGTCATCAAACAAAGACCAGCTTTTAACCTAAAACCTGGGGTTTATTATGATGGAATCGAAGGATTTGTCATTAGAGTAGGACAAAAGAAGGCAGAAGCTGCTGAAATGGTTTATGATGTCAAGATACACAATCATACAGAAAATGTAGGTAATAATGATATGATTGTTGCCAATAAAGGGCAGATGTTCTCCTCAGATGTAGATAGTTCCTTGGTTTTTAGACTATTTGAAGGCATACATTATCAAGAATTGGCTCATGCGCCTGGTGCCAAAGAGCGTACTTATCAAATGATGCGAACGGAATTTGAAGAGTACGAAATGTTATTTGATCTGTCAGGATTTGGTTTTAGTAAGGCGGATGAAGGTTTGTTTAAATCCAATCATCGGATGATGAGTGTAAGACAGTTGCAACGTGTTTGCGATTCTTTGAGTGATAAAGGGATGATGTTGACCAAAAGAATGAGTAGCAATATGCGACCTTATTTTAGTTTTGTTCGGGACACGACCTTTACGATAGAAAATTTGGATATGAAAAAGGAATATCCGAAAATTGTAGCAGAACCCAAGGATAGTGCAACAATAGCTAATAAGGATACAGGTCGATTGAAATTACCTAATAAGGAAAAGGCATTAGCTAAAACTAAGGAAGCGGAAGATACAGCAATAAGCAATAAGCAGGCAGAGAAAACGCCTATTAATTGGGAGGAAGTCAAACCGAAGGGGTACTTAGCAGCACTTCAGCTACCAGAAAAAGAAAGAGAGATTATATTGCGAAAGGCTAAAAATTCGGTACGGAATGTCAAGAGTTTTGCCCGAACCAATAAAGATCGACTCAAAGTAGATGAAAAGAAAATCAACCGTTTCACCATAGAACTACATTATAAAATCGCCTTAGCCCTAGCCTGTTTCACCTTATTCTTAGTAGGTGCGCCACTAGGAGCGATTATTCGCAAAGGGGGCTTGGGAATGCCAATGGTTGTGGCAATATTATTTTTTGTTGTCTTTCACATTTTGAGTACAAGTGGTAAAAAAGCCGCCGAAGAATTTGTGCTTTCTCCAATTACTGGGGTCTGGCTGGCTACTTTTATTCTATTACCCATTGGGGTATTACTCACCTTTGCAGCGACTACAGATTCCGCTTGGTTATCCTCTGAAAGTTATAAGCGAGTTTTTAGAAAGATTTTTTTGAGGAGAGGGTAAATAATGTATTAGATCGCTTAATTTTACTAATATTTAATTCTTTTTCACAAACAGCATCATGAAAAAAACAATCATTATACTTTGTTTGATCTTAAATCTAGGTTTATTATGGGCTTGCGCTCAAAATAAAACTGTCAAAAAAGCCGAGCAGGAAACACAAGAGATTGTTAAAGAAGCAGGAACATTACCTTTTGAGCGAGTAGTCAAAACAGAGGAGGAATGGAAAGCTCAATTAAGTCCAGATGTATATCACATTACTCGTGAGAAAGGAACCGAAAGAGCTTTTACTGGAGCCTATTGGGATAATAAAGCGAAAGGAGTATATAATTGTGTCTGTTGTAGTTTACCTTTATTTGATGCAGACACGAAGTACAAATCTGGAACAGGCTGGCCAAGTTTTTGGCAACCAATTCAAGCTTTACATGTAAAGGAAGAAGCAGACAATTCTTATGGTTGGAATAGGGTAGAGGTTTTATGTAATAGATGTGATTCGCATCTGGGGCATGTTTTTGATGATGGCCCTCAACCAACAGGTTTGCGTTATTGCATTAATTCTGCTTCCTTAAAATTTGAAAAAAAGGAGGAGTAGTGTTATAGGCGAATTGGCCAAAGGGCTTATATACCTTGACTATAACTTAATGTAGCCCAAAAGAACCTTAATTAACAATTAATTACAGTTCTTTTGGGCTATTTTAATTTTAGTAATACCCTGTGCTTACATTTGATTTAGTCTTGTTGATCTAGTTTTTCATCATCATCATCAGAATTAGAATTGGTAGCAGGTCTATTTTCTTGCGTTTCTTCTGATGGAACTACAACCTCTTCAGTTGGAGAGGGAATGTCATTAGAGGTAGGTGTTTCGACAGCATCCATACCAAAGTCAATTTCTCCACCTCCATAATCCATCTTTTTATACTTCTCTTCTGTTTCTTCACTAACCTCTACATCTCCACAATCATAACAGTCATCTGTATATTCTCTAATTTTATCTCTTGTCGTAATGACCAAACCATCTCTTACATTTCTGTGTGCACATTTAGATTTGGCAGCAAATAAGACAATATCTTGGTAAGCACGAGCAGAAGTAGGCAAATAGCCAATTTGACTTAATTCTGTTGCTACCTTAGATAAAGGTAAAGGATCACGACCATCAACTTCCCGTTTAGAAATAATCCGAAAAGATTTATTGATTGCGTCTGCTTTTACGGTCATTACACCACCTATAGCCATCAGATATTGAATAATAATATCCGCATCATAAGTAGTAAATTCCTTTATTTGATGTTTAGCATTGACTTTTTTAAATACAAGATTGGTAATCTTGACATCAAATGCTCTATCCGCATTTAGATTTTTAATTTCATCAGATTCAATCAAAATGCTATTGATGCTTGCTTTTTCTTCTTGCAGTGTAGTACTTTGTGCATAGACTAACTGAAGACCAAAGAAAGATGTCATAAAAAAACATAGTAGTAACTTCATAAGCATATTTTTTGCTTTAGGGTATAAGTGCGTGATTTTTGATAGACTACTTTTAATTTCACAAAATACAAAATAATATTGTGAGGTTTTGTGATGCAAGTAATAAAATATGTTCGCATAGTATATACTCAGTAAAATACCAAATAAAATGTCTTAGTATTTGCCAAGTAAGGAACGAGTAAAAAATAAGTTTACAGTTTTGATTAGGGAAATTTGGAGCTAGACGAGGCAAAAAACGAAGGTGATGCGAGCATCAGCGAGGCTTTTTAACGAAGTATAGTTCCAAATTTATCAATCAAAATGACAATTTTTTTTTTTACTGTTCCTAAGGGTTAAGTATATAGATATTTTTTAGTGATTGTTTTGTGTTGTAATATAGTGTAAAATATCTATTATAGGTTTAACTTACTTTTACTATTACTAAATAAAACATAGTTCATATAATAACTACAAATTTTTAAGATTAACTATATGGACAGTAGAATGGAAAACGACACCTGGGGAGTTGAGTAGATGCTTTCCAATCAAGATAACAGGCATTAGACATAAAGTATATTCCTTTGTAGAAACGAACAATTGTTTTATAGTGTACAAGATACGTATTTAACGAATAAGTATTGATAAAAATCGAGTTAAAAACTAGCACTCGTAAAAATAATAAAAATACTTACAATAAAACTTTATCTTGCTAATAGTTTTTTAGAACTAGTGGCAAATTAGAAATGAGATTTAACTAAATTGAATGAATAAAGGCGGCTTGAATCAAGTGAAAGTGAGGAAAGATAGTAGCTTTAAACACTTGTTGTATTACCTACAACAATAGCAAATAAAAATGATATTTTATTTATTAATAACTGTTTATATTTGCTAATAAAAGATAATTATTTATTAGACAAAATATTTTATGTTTAAAGATAAAACAAAAAAATGACTCTTACTAATACTTGTAAGTTTAATCTTTAGTAACAAGCGAAAAATAAAGCCCACCAATAGTATGCTGCAATTATTTTGTCCAAGATAACGCCTATATATAACATACATTATGTTTTGGCAAGTCATTAGTAGACAAAGGAAGAAAGCATATCGAGAGGTTTGCTCTTGGGTCAGTAGATAGGAAAATCATCTACAAAAAAACAAATAAAATTAGTTTGAAGTATAGTAAATTAGTACATTTGCAGAAGTATTATTGTGACATTTGTGCAATTGTCAATTGGTGTATGGAAGATGTCATTTAATGATTATTTTGAATGTATTATGGAGGAAACAATATTAGCGTTTATGATGGAAGATGAAAAATCAAAATTTATGAAGATGGCTATTGATTTAGCAGATCATAGTGTGCAATCTGGAGGAGGCCCTTTTGGAGCTGTAGTGGTTAAAGATGGTAAAGTGATTGGTAAAGGACACAATCAAGTGACCTCGAATGCTGATCCCACAGCTCATGCAGAAGTTATGGCGATTAGAGATGCTTGTCAACAAATCCAAAATTTTGAACTACAAGGGTGTCAACTATATACTAGTTGTGAGCCCTGTCCAATGTGTTTAGGGGCAATTTATTGGTCTAGGGTAGATGTCGTTTATTATGCAAATACTCAAAGTGATGCAGCAGCTATTGGCTTTGATGACCAATTTATTTATGATGAAATTGCTATAAACCAAGAACAACGAAAGATACCCTTTCTCAAACTAGATATACCTAGTGCAATAGCGACTTTTAATGCTTGGGCAAATAAAGAAGATAAGATTGAATATTAGAAGTTTAGGCAATGTTAGGCTGACTACTTAGTTTATAGTGTACTTAGGGACAAGTGAAAAATAAGTTTACAGTTTTGATTAAGTAAATTTGCCCCTACCTAGACGAAGCAAAAAATGTAGGCGATGCGAGCATCGGCGAGGCTTTTTAACGAAGTATAGAGGCAAATTTATCAATCAAAATAAAATTTATTTTTTAGCTGTTACTTAGACAAACAAAAAAAACTTTTTCATAGAATAACTTACTTTTTATGCTTATATTTATCGTTTAGCTAATAAGTACTAATTCAAATTAGTGTTCTAAAGTGGTATTTTTTGTTTGTATAAGTTGCTACAAATTAACCGAACAAACATGCCTAATTTATTTTTTGCTTGTTAGTGATGGAACAGAAATAAATTAGTCCATATCCTTTATTATTTAGTCTAATACTTCGTTACAAAAATATTACGTACATTCCATGTATGCGCTATTTTTGCGCCTTGTCTTAGACTAAATAATTGAAAGCCTATTTCGGCCTAATTTATTTCTAATCCATCACTTACTAAGTAACAGTAGAAAATGGTATTAATTATATCATATACCCCTTTATCTTTTCTTTAGTAATTGTGATTTTTAGGTAATAAAGACTCTAGCTTTTGTAGATATAGTGATAAATGATTATATTATTGACATTAAATGAGCATTATTTTTGAGGATGCTATTTTTACTCCTCACCAAATGCTGGAACAGTAAAAATCCACATAGCTGCTTATTGATTGTTCTTAATTGGTGTTATTTATTGACTTACTTACTACAAAGGAACAACAAAAAATAAATTGTTATTTTGATTGACAAGCTTAGTAGTAAGTCAAATAAATAGTGACTAGTAGATTTGGAAGGATTTTTTTGCTTGTATAAGGCGTGAAACGGAGGCATACATGGAATGTACGGCGAGGCTTCACAACGCAGTACAAGCAAAAAAATACCCAAAGATACCGACAGTATTTACTTGACTTACTACTTAGGAACGAGTGAAAAATAAGTGTGCAAATTTTGGTTAGGGAAATTTATCACTAGACGAGGCAAAAAACGTAGGCGATGCAGGGCATCGGCGAGGCTTTTTAACGAAGTATAGGGTTAAATTTATCAATCAAAATGGTACACTTATTTTTTGACTGTTCCTTATACACTTATTTTTCACTTGTTCCTAATCAAATCTGACCAACACTTTACTACCATCATT
>JAHDFT010000158.1 GCA_020628015.1 Bacteroidota bacterium | reverse complement strand
CTAAGTGATGGATTAGAAATAAATTCGGTCATATCCTTTATTTCTAGTCCATCACTAATATAAGGAAAGATAAAAAATAAGGCTAATTATTCTTAGTCTGATTGTTCAAAGCCTCCCAAAGCACCTCCACAGGATGTAATGCCTTTCTTTTGGTGCCATCCCAGATTTGGTGACGACAACTGGTACCTGGTGCAGCAATAATAGTCTCTGTTTTTGCTTGACGAACGGCAGGAAATAAAACCAATTCCCCGATTTTCATACTAATGTCGTAATGTTCTGATTCATAACCAAAAGAACCAGCCATGCCACAACAACCTGAAGGAATGACCTCTACCTCATAATTTTCTGGTAAACTCACCACCCAAGCACTACAAGCTACCGAAGCAAGGGCTTTTTGATGACAATGCCCATGTAATAGCACTTGTTTTGGTGCTTGGGTAAAGTCATCAGGGGTCAATCTACCTTTCTCTATTTCTTTAGCTAAAAATTCATCAATCAACAAACAATTTAGTGCCAATTCCTGAGCAGCTTCTTTCAGATCAGTATTCACCAAACGAGGGTATTCATCCCTAAAACCTAAAATTGCAGAAGGTTCAATGCCAATCAAAGGCATTTCAGAACTAATTAAATCTTTAAACAAGGCTACATTTTGATTGGCTAAATCTTTTGCCTCCAAAAGTAATCCCTTAGAAAGATAGGTTCTAGCACTATCATAACAATTAGGCATCAAGACATTATAACCCAACTTAGATAATAATTCAATGGCTTTAATGCCTATTTGAGTATCAGTTAGATTGGTAAATTCATCACAAAAAAAGTAAACTGTCCCTTTTTTACCTTCATTCTTTAACCGTCCTTTGTGTTTGCGATACCATTTTGCTAATGTTGTACTATAAACAGGTGGAATAGAACGTTGTGAGGCTATGCCCATTGTGCGTTTAAACAATCGACTCATAAAAGGACTTCCTAGCAGATAATTGCTAAGATCAGGGGTATAAGTGGCAAAACGAAGAAGCTTGCTAAAATTACCAAATAGTTTAGTCCGCCAAGGTATATCATTACTTTGATAATATTGATGTAAAAACTCGGCTTTTAAGGTGGACAAATCTACATTTGATGGACATTCGGTGGCACAACCTTTACAAGAGAGACATAAATCCATGACCTCATATAATTCCTTGTGATCAAAACGATTGTGTTTCTCTGATCGGGTCAAAAACTCCCTTAGTGTATTTGCTCTAGCTCTAGTAGTGTCCTTTTCACTACGAGTTGCCATATAACTTGGACACATTGTACCACCAGCCGCAGCCCCTTTTCGACAATCACCTGAGCCATTACATTTCTCCGCTGCTCTTAATATTCCATCTGTTTTAGAAAAATCAAAAACGGTATTGAAACGAGGCGTTTCCATGTCTGGCTCATAACGCAAAGAGCTATTCATTGGAGGAGCTTCTACAATTTTACCTGGATTAAATATATTTTTAGGATCCCAAGTGGCTTTGAGTTTTTTGAATAAGTCATAATTTTGCTCTCCTACCATTAACGGTATAAATTCTGCTCGTACTCGCCCATCTCCATGTTCCCCACTTAAAGAACCATCGTATTTTTTGACCAATTTAGCTGTTTCCAGACCAATTTCCCTGAAAGTAGCTACATCTTTCGATTTTTTCAGGTCTAAAATAGGACGCAAATGCAATTCGCCAGCTCCTGCGTGACCATAATACACCACGCTTTGTTCAAAACGCTGGGTCATCGTTGAAAAATCACGTACATAATCCGCCAAATCATCAGTCGCAACGGCTGTATCTTCAATCACCGCTACTGCTTTCGGATCACCAGGAATATTAGCCAATAAACCCAATCCAGCTTTGCGTAAACTCCAAACACGTTTGGTATCTGGAGGAAAAATTCTAGGAAAATGATACCCCAATCCAGCCGCCATCATTGCATCTTCTAAATCATCTGCCAATACCTGTATTTCGCCAATACTATTCCCTCCAAATTCAATTAATAAAATCGCTTTAGGATCTCCTTTAATAAAAAAACGATTCTTTTGTTGTTCTACATTGTCTTTAGTACAATCTAAAACAATCTTATCCATCAATTCAACTGCTCTAGGTTGGAATGGCATGACGATGGTAACTGCTCTTAATGCCTCATCTACTGATTCATAATGAATACATTGTAACAAGGTGTGTTTGGGAGGTAGCGGATCGCAATGAATTTTAATCTCTGTAATAAAAGCAAGTGTTCCTTCTGAGCCACAAATAAGTTTACAGAAATTGAAATCAGGTTTACCGTAAGTAAAAGCGTTACTTTCAAGCAACATATCAATGGCATAACCAGTATTCCGACGATGGATATTAGGCTTTGGAAATTCTTCTCTTATGTGTTTTTGCGTTTCTGGATGCCCCAAATCCATCGCTATTTGGCGATACAATTGACTTTCAAGGCTTCTTCCTATACCTTTTTGTCTAAAACTAGCTTTATCTAATGCCTTGAAATGCACTTCACTTCCATCACTCAAAACGGCTTTTACTTCTAAGGTATGTTCTCTGGTTGTCCCATAAACAATAGAATAGGAACCACAAGAATTATTACCTACCATTCCTCCAATCATTGCTCGATTAGCAGTAGAGGTATTCGGTCCAAAAAATAAATTATAAGGCTTTAAATAAGCATTTAACTCATCTCTCACCACACCAGGTTGTACGCTTACCCAACCTTCCTCCTTATTAACCTCTAATATTTTGGTCATATACTTAGAAACATCCACTACAATACCACTACCCACACATTGCCCTGCTAGAGAGGTTCCTGCTGCTCTAGGAATTAAGGAGGTATTTTGTTGTCTAGCAAAATGCACCAATCGAACAATATCAGCCGTTGTTTTTGGATAAGCAACAGCTAATGGCATTTCTCTATATACAGAAGCATCTGTCGCATAAATCGTCCGCATCAAATCGTCGAAATGTAGACTTCCTTCAAGGGACTTTGCTAGTTCTTGTAGTTGTCTCTTCATGAATCGGTAGTAATCTAAAAATCGTTGTAATTGAAATCCTTTAGCTCCTCAAAATCATGCTTGAGTTGGTGGCCCTCCAAATTGGATTGGAGGAAAATCATTTACCCCTTTCGTAGTCTCTTTGATAATACCCCTTTTTGCCTCATATTGAACGATACTCTCATTTAGTGCATTTAGCATCCGCTTGGCATTTTGTGGAGAAAGTAATACACGATTACATACCTTTGCTTTAGGCATTCCAGGTAGTATTTTTGCAAAATCTACAATAAATTCGGTATTGAAATGTGAAATAACTACCAAATTAGCATAGGTTCCCCCAGCTATTTCTTCTGGTAATTCTATATTAATGCGCTTATTCTTATTTTTTTGAGGAGGTTTACTCATATAGTTGAATATTTAGTATTTATGGTAATGATAACAAACTAAGCCTTAAATCTCATATTTAGTCTTTTGCATCTTATAATAGATACAAAATTCCTGCCTACAAAACACATCCTATATTTTTTAACATTACTCATTAACAATAAAAAATAAATTTAGTAACAGTAAAAAATCAGTTTTGTTATATTGTTTTACTGAATTCATACTTTTTAAATTAAAAACCATAACTCCTTAAATAGTTCTAGTCATCATGCAAATATAGAAAGTTATATTGAATTGTGAGTGGAAATAAATCGCTAGTTCACATTATATTATCATTCCTTCTGTCCAACACAACACAACACAACACATCACATACATTGCATTAATTTATTATTCAATAAATCCCTTTCCATATCATTCTTTTGGATACTAGACAAAATCACTATCTTTGATTCGATAAATAACAACTATTTCAGTAAGTCCAATTTAGATATTACATAATGAGTCGAAAAAAACGCCGTAGACGTTGGCCCTATTTTTTATTAGGCTTATTGCTTCTTTTAATTGTAGGCAATATAGTAGCTAGACAAATGGGCTGGATAGGTCGTAAAGAACTACCTAAAGTGGCTGCCGAAAATATTGAGTTACGCACCATTATAGAAACTGTTTCTGCAAGCGGAAAAGTTTATCCTGCTGTAGAAGTTAGTATGACTCCTGATGTATCAGGAGAACTAACCCAACTATTGGTGAAAGAAGGAGATTCTGTTCGTGCTGGTCAACTATTGGCACGTATCAATCCAGATATTTATGCCTCTATGGTGGATCGTGCAGAAGCAGCGGTTAATTCTGCTAAAGCCAATAAAGCCAATGCCGAATCTAGGATTACCCAAGCAGAAGCAAGAGCCTCTCAATTTAGTTCTAGAACCATTCAAGCAGATGCGAGGGTGACGCAAGCACAAACACGGATCAAACAAAATGATACTCGACTGGAACAATTTAGTACTCGTTTGGCACAGGTGGATACTAGAATGGCACAGATACAAACTAGGGAAAAACAGTTAGATAGTCGAATTATCCAAGCTGAAGCACGTAAAAAACAAATTGATGCTCGAAAACAGCAATCTGCGGCACGAATTGACCAATTTAAAGCACGATCTGCCCAATTACTAGCCCGTATCGAAAATACCCAAGAGACTCATGAACGCAATCAACAACTTTTTAAAGATGGCATTATTTCGCAAGTAGACTTGGATAATTCTGAATTAGCATTAAAGAATATTCAGGAAGATAAAAAAGCACAAGAAGCCGAATTAAAAGGTTTGGAAGCTGATCTACAAAGTATTGATGCAGAATTACAAAGTGCAGATGCAGATGTTAAAAGTCTTGAAGCAGAAAAACAGGGTTTGAAGACAGAAATACAGGGGATGGAGGTAGAGAAGCAAGGTATAGAGATTGAGAAACAAGGTGTAATCGCTGAGAAACAAGGTTTAGAAGCTGATGTATTGAGTGTACAAGCAGATCGAGAAGCTTTGGATTCGGATAAAGTCAGCCTAGATGCTGAAGTAACCGCAGCTCAGAAAACAGTTGAAGGTGCAGGATTTAATGTCAAAAGCTCCCAAGCATCTTTAAAAGAAGCTAAAGATAATTTGAAAAGAACCAATATTTATGCTCCAATCAGTGGCATCATCTCTCGTTTGGCAGTAGAAAAGGGAGAACGAGTTGTTGGTACCACACAAATGGCAGGAACAGAAATGATGCGAATTGCTGATTTTTCAGACATGGAAACTCAGGTGGATGTGAGTGAAAATGATATTTTACGAGTTAATGTTGGGGATACAGCTATTGTGGAAATTGATGCTTATTTGGATCGCAAATTCAAAGGAATCGTCACCGAAATTGCCAATTCCGCTGCTAATACAGGTGGTCTAGCTGCTGCATCTGATCAAATCACCAATTTTACTGTCACCATTCGTCTACTTAAAGCCTCCTATAAAGACCTACTTCGAGAAATTCGCTTTCCATTTCGTCCAGGGATGTCTGCCTCTGTCGATATTCAAACACAAACACAGCAAAACGTTGTAGCAGTTCCTATACAAGCTGTCACAACCAGAGAAATCGAAGCAAACAATAAACGTCCAGATAAAGAAGCTCCACTAGAGGAAATCGTTTTTATTGTTGATAAAGAGGATCAGGTATTCAAGAAAAAGGTCAAAGTGGGCATTCAAGATGATAATTACATTGCAATTACAAAAGGATTGAAAAAAGGAGAAAAGGTTATCACCGCTCCTTATAGTGCCATTTCCGAAAGTCTGAAAGACAGCTTAAAAGTCAAAGTTGTCAGTAAAAAAGAACTCTATCAAAAAAAATGATAAATTTTGTGTATTAGTTCTTATTAATGGTATAACACTTGTATCATATTAATTATTGGGACTAATAACCATACTATATGAAAAAACTCCTTATCATATCCTATTACTGGCCACCAAGTGGAGGGGCTGGGGTACAACGCTGCCTCAAATATGTAAAATACCTGCGAAATTTTGGCTGGGAGCCAGTCGTTTTCACCCCCCAAAATGCCCATTATCCTGTATTGGATGAAAGTCTGAAAAAAGATGTACCAGAAAAAGTTGAAGTTATTAAAGGCAAAATTTGGGAGCCTTATGATCTATATAGAAGGCTTTTAGGCATGAAAAAGGGAGAAAAAGTACAAACAGGTTTTTTAGATGAAAAGAAAAAACCTTCCAAATTAAAAGCCTTATCGGTTTGGATTCGAGGAAACTTATTTATTCCTGATGCTAGACAATATTGGATCAATCCTTCGGTAAAAAAACTTGTCCAATATCTACGACACCATCCAGTAGATGCGATTTTATCTAGTGGACCACCACATACCACACATATTATTGCTAGAAATGTCAAAAGACAATTAAACATTCCTTGGCTTGCTGACTTCAGAGATCCTTGGACCAATATTGACTTCTACGACAAACTCCAACTCAGTAAATGGGCAGATCGGAAACACAAAAGCATGGAGCAATCTGTTTTAAAAGAAGCTGATCAGGTCTTGACCGTCAGTTGGCATTGGGCAGAGGATTTTAAAAAATTAGGCTGTCCCAATATCTCCGTTGTCACCAATGGCTTTGACCCAGCAGATTTTGAGTTTGACCGTCCAGCATTATCCGACAAGTTTACCCTTAGTCATATCGGTTCCCTCAATAAAGACCGCAATCCACCTAAATTATGGGAAGCTTTAGCTACATTAGCAAAAGAACATCCTAGTTTTAAGGAAGATTTATTAATTCAATTTATTGGTAAAACTGATTATAGCGTTTTTGATTTATTGGAGCAATTGGGCTTGAAGGGTAATGCTAAAAAGATCGCTTATATGCCTCATAATGAAGTGCTACAATTAACCAGCAGCACTCAATTACTCCTACTTCTAATCAATCGAACGCCCAATGCATTAGGCGTTGTTCCAGGCAAGATTTTTGAGTATCTTGCAGCCAAAAGACCGATTCTTTGTATTGGTCCAACTGCTGGCGATTCTGCTCGAATTGTACGGGAGGCTAAAGGCGGAGCGGTGATTGAATTTGATGACCTAGCCACAATGAAAGCGCAGATTTGGGACTATTATCAGCAATATAAAGCAGGTAGTCTAGTCCTCAAAGACACTAAAATTGAACAGTATTCCAGAAAATACTTGACAGGGAAAATGGTAGAACGATTGAATACAATTGTATAACAACTACCATCCCATTCCCTATATTATCTAAAAAACCTCTACCACACTAAAACAGTCCATGAAAAAGAAAATCCTCACCGTAGTTGGCGCACGTCCCAACTTTATCAAGATCACCCAATTTGAAAAAGTCTTCAATAAATATCCTGAAGAATTTGAATTTCGCTTACTCCACACAGGTCAACACTTTGACGATAATATGTCTAAGGTATTTTTTAGGCAATTGAAGGTCAAAGAACCAGACTATTACCTCAATATTCACGGTGGTTCTCCTGCCCAACAAGTAGGACGAATTATTGTAGCAATGGATGAGATTTTACAAGAATTTCAGCCTGATTTGGTTGTTGTTGTGGGTGATGTTAACTCTACCCTAGCTGCTTCAATTGCTGCCAATAAACTCCGCATCAAAGTTGCCCATGTAGAAAGTGGTTTGCGAAGCTTTGATAAAGGAATGCCAGAGGAACACAATCGCATTTTGACCGATGCCATCACCGATATTCTCCTTGTTACTGAAGAAAGTGGTCGCAAACATTTACTAGAAGAAGGCAAACCGCCTAGTAAAATTCACTTTGTGGGAAATACTATGATTGACACCTTAGTTGCTTTTGATGCGGAAATACAAGCCTCTACGATCCTAGAGGATTTAGGCGTTGCCCCTCAATCTTATGTCCTTATTACCATGCATCGTCCAGCAACGGTAGATCATAAAGAGGGTTTATTAAAATTACTTGCCATTCTCAAAATGGTCGCTGCAAAATACAAAGTCGTTTTTCCTGTCCATCCAAGAACAGCCAAGCGTTTAAAAGCCCATGATTTATATGAGGAAATGGAAGCCATTCCTAATATTGCTTTATCTGGGCCAATGGATTACCTCGCTTTCCAAAAACTCATCGCCAATGCTAAATTTTTATTGACCGATAGTGGTGGTATCCAAGAAGAAACCACCTTTAGACAAATTCCTTGCCTTACACTACGACCAAATACAGAAAGACCTTCAACAGTAGATTTAGGCACGAATGAATTGATTACCTTTGACCTTGATTTAATCGCTGAAAAAGTTGCTTCAATTGAGGCAGGCACTTTCAAGCCTAATCATCAAATTCCTCCTTTTTGGGATGGAAAAGCAACAGAACGTATTGTAGAGGTTTTTCGTCATCATATATAATCATCAATTGTGTTTTATTTCCTTCAATTTTGGTGGATTCTTTATCTTAAGCTAAAGCATCGAACTTGTAAGCTGCATTGTGTTTCTATTAGTCGTAATGTTGAGCTAGAGGAAAGAGTAACACTAGACTATGGCACTCATATTAATGCCAAAAAGATTGGCCGTTATACCTTTATCAATAAATACAGCTTGATAGATGGTAAGGATACCGAAATTGGACGTTTTTGCTCTATTGCTTATAATGTAAAGATTGGTTTGGGGAATCATCCTTCTAATTGGGTGAGTAGCCACCCTTTTGCTTATCAAAAAAAATATGGTATTATTGAGCAAAATCGCCCTTTTGAGGAGGCAATTAATCAAACAACGATTATTGGTCATGATGTTTGGATTGGTGCTAATGCAACGATTTTGAAGGGGGTTAAGGTTGGAAATGGGGCGATTATTGGGGCGAATGCTTTAGTGACTAAAGATGTAGAGCCTTATAGTATTGTAATTGGTATGCCTGCCAAGCATCATCGTTATCGTTTTGAGGAAGCAACTCGTGAAAAATTATTAAAAATGAAATGGTGGGATTGGAAAGTAGAACGCATCAAAAAGGAGGTGAAGCATTTTGATAAACCGAGTCATTTATTCGACCATATCTAAACAATAGTTCATGCCTGATACTGCTGTTATTTTCCTACGTTTACCAAAATCCAATGAATTAACAAACATTCCAAAGAAAGCCAATTTTTTCTTTGATAGTGAAACTCATTTTCCTAGCGATCATTTTAAGCAGGCATCCAGTCAAGCATTGACTTTAAAACCAAATGAAAAAAAAGCCATTGACCAAGACATTATGACTCGTCTCCTAGCTTTTGGAGAGCGTACTTTTCAAGGCAAAAGCTATATCAATCATCTATTTTATCAACGTCTAAATCTGTTTTATTACAATAAATTTCGTTTATATTTTGCCCTTAGAGATCAAGCCTATTTAGAACGAAAAATTCAAAAGGTGGTGGTGGATTATGATAGCATTATCATTTATAGCCCTAAGCAATTTCCTATTTTTGAGCGTCAAAATAAGGTCAGCATTCATTACCAAGCTCCACCGAAACAGCCTATTAATTACTTATCTATACAACGTTATTTACGTGCCGTTAGCATTCGTTTCTGGAAAGGTTTTAAGTATCGAAAAAATGCTTTAAAAAGTCCCTATCTTATTGTCAATCGTCCTAAAGACGAGCATTTATTGAAACGATTGAGTGATTTGAAGGAGGTAAAAAATAATGCTTATTTGGGTTATGTCTTGGAGAAATATGGACAGAAAGCGGTGATTTTGGAGGAATTGGTATTGCCTAAGATAAAGGGAACAAATCCTGTCAATTATATGGAGCATACACAGACCAGACAGGCAGAGGAGCGAGTGATTTTTGGAGAATACATTATGGGAAAATCAGTCTGGCGAATTTCCGTCTGGCGCAAAGCCTTTCAAATCCTCAATGGCTTCATGATTACTTTAATGGATTTATTAGAACAGGAAAAAGATCCTTTCTATCAGGACATTATCAGACGTTTGATCCACCTTAAAAATACCCATCTTTATTTTTTGATCCGCTATATGGCTTATGAACGTTTTTTTACTAAGCATCCTCATTTTAAATCGCTTACATCCATTGATGAAAATAGCTCCTATATCAAGTCCATCCTTGATGCAGCAAAGACTCAAGATATAAAAACGATAGGCATTCAACATGGGTCAATTAGTACGCAGAGTCCGAATTATATGTTTAGCCTAGCAGATCACATTCATCACCCCATGCCTGATACAACTCTTGTTTGGGGTACTGCATGGCAAAATTTACTCCTTGATCAAGGACATTTTCCTCCTACAAGTGTGGATGTGGTGGGTCAAATTCGAGCAGATATTATTCCTAGATTAAAAGCCAATAAGGATTCCACCAATCAATCTAAATTCACCATTGTTTTTGCCTCCCAACCCATTCCAAATGAAGCACTTCGCCAAAGGGCTTTGGAAGATGTATTGAAGGCGGTTAAAGCGCATGAAGACTGGCATTTAATCATCAAACCACATCCTAGAGAAACAGATCGAAATTATTTTGATAATATTGCTCAAAATGTCGATATGGATCGTTATGAATGGCTCTATAAGGTGGACTTATATGACTTATTGAATCGTTGTGATGTATTGATTACCTGTTATTCAACTGTAGGAGGTGAGGCCGTTTATTTTCAGAAACCCTTAATTGTACTCGATCATTTGAAAGAAGATTTGGTGAATTATGTCAAGGATGAGGTTGCATTTCAGGCGACTAATGATCAAGATTTGGAAAATTTTTTAGCTCAGTTGGCTAGTGGTGACTTAAATATTGACCATGTAGCTTATCGGAATTATATTGAGCGTTATGCATATAAGGTGGATGGTCAGGTAGTGGATCGAGTTTGGGAATGTATTAAAGGTTAAAAAGATTTTCTACCCTAAGGAACAGTCAAAAAATAATTGTACCATTTTGATTGATAAATTTACCCCTA
>JAHDFT010000157.1 GCA_020628015.1 Bacteroidota bacterium | reverse complement strand
AAATCAGCCCTCCAACAAATCTCGTACCCGTTCAGCCGAAACAACCGCTCCTTCATGCAAACCATCCGCTAAATAGGCTCCCACATGATAAGTATTATTTTCTCCATTGGTTGCAATCACCTCCTCTCGATGACGAAAAGCCTCTACTGTGTAAAAAGGCGTGTGGTGATCTTGTCGATGAATGATTTTGGTGGGCTTAATTAAGCTCTCCATATTAAAGGATAAAAAATAAGAAGCATCAGAAGGTGTTTGACACAAATCATTGAGATAGGCATTATAAGCCCATCCATTCGACGTTTCAAAGAAATCAAAAGGAGAAGGATGTTGGATATTATAGCGTTGATAGAAGTGATCGTCAGTATGTATAATCGTTTGAGCATGGTTCGCCTTCCAAGCCGCAAAACGTTTTTGTTCGGCACTAGTTGGATCGCTGAGTAATTGTAAAACTTGATCTGGTGGAGTTGCAAAAATGACCTTATCAAAACATTGTTCTGCCTCCTCATTCCATTGAATCTGCACCTGTTTTTCACCTCTCCTAACTGCATTCACCACCGCATTACAAATAATCTCCCCCTTAAAACGAGCCAATATTTTTTCAATATATAAATAAACGCCTCCTTCAATCCTAAACCAACTCGCTCCCATATAATCTCTGATCGACGGAATCCCTAATTCCGCAGGAAAAGCAGCAATATCCTCAAAAGGAATGGAATAACTATACATGGTGCAATTTTTCGCCCAAGTAGTGGCATGATTCTCCTTGTTGAAAAATTCCTGCATGGATTGATGGCGTAAATCTGTTGCTGTAGCTTGTTTTGCTCTGCGACCAGCATTTAACAAGGATAATTGTAAAGCATAATACCGCCAAGAAGCCCATAACCGTCGCCAACCTGTTCTATTTTTTTCATTCATAATGATGGATAGGTAATGTTTCCCATCCTTTAAAAAAAGAGCTGTTCCAATAGGAATGGGTTTTAATACGATGCCCAATTCCTCCATTAATAAATGAAATCGCTTAAATGCCGCAGAAAATTCCACGACTCCGCCTTCCAAAAATAAATCTTTGGCAAGTCCTTTAACCTGTACATTTTTATTCGTTGTTCGGATATTTCCCCCTAGCTTATCTTGCTTCTCTAATACCGTTACCTCATGCCCTGCTTTATCCAAGAGATAAGCGCAAATCATACCTGATGCTCCCCCACCGATAATAGCTATTTTCATGATGATTGTGTGTATTGAGTGTTATTTAAACCTGACTCATCTACTCAAATACCTGATCTCCTGATAATCGTTGATACAAAGCCGCTCCCGTCCAAAAAGTCCCTGCAAAACCAGCATATCCAGAAGAAGCATTACAGAAATAGAAATTCTTTAAGGAAGTGCGGTGATCCAAACGACCAATACCAATATTGCGAGGGCTGAGATTCGAGCCATAAGAATTCCCCTCTGGACACCAGCAATACCGTTCATTCGTAGTAGGGCTACCTGTCATTTTAAACACCATATGCTTCCTAAAATCTGGGATATAATGCTTTTCTACTTGGTCAATAATCGACCAAAGAATATTCATTTTCTCTTTTTTATACTGCTTTTCATCTCGATTCTTCAAAGGTCGCCAATAGGCATAATTCGCTACCGTTAGGAACTCCACAATTTGCCATCCTTCAGGGCAATCCCCTCGATGGGTGGTAAGTTGAGAAGGTGTCGTAATGGCAAAGCTGGGATTACTGTAATCGGTATCCTTATACATTTGGTAAAATGCCTTATTCAAATCTCGATGCCCTGTGTGAAAAACATTCCATTTCCCAAAGCCATATTTTTGCAAATCCAAATCTTTTACCGCCACATAAGCCATATAATTAGAAGGAGAATAATCATAATCCAATTTCTTCTGGATAGACTTAGAAAATTTGTCCCAGCCAATCATTTGTGCTGCCTTCTTTGGGTCCATATTACAAATGACTGTTTCGCCTGTCAATTCAAATTCCTCCTCCGTTAATAAATGCTTCCCTTTCACTCCATATACTTGTTGATCTTTCAGCAAAAAAGCACTCACCTCATGATTGTAATACATCTTCCCCCCATTTTCCTCAATCACTCGCACCATACTATCCATGACATGCTCAAAATGCTGCGTCGGATAATAGGCTCCCCGTTGATAGCCAGTAAACAGCATTACCCAAGCATAGAAAGACAATTGATCTGGGGGTAAAAGGAAGTCTGGCCATTGTAAAGCCAGAAGTGTTTGGGCTTCTTTAGGCAATTTAAAATGGTCAAAAACGTCTTGAAGGGTATATTTTAAGTAGCGTAGCGCAGTAGAAATAGGGCCAAACTTGCGAAATACAGTTCCAGCTTTAATGGGAAAAGAAATATTGCTCAATCCATCACTCACTTTATTCACCGTTTCTACAAAAGCCCTAATTTTGTCCTTAGCCTGTGGAAATAAATCGCCCAATCGTTCAATCAATAGCTCAGAGGAAGCAGGAATTTTGACGTGATAGCCAGGCATATACATGTGGTCAAAGCCTTCTGGGTCATAACGTTCAAAAGTCACCTCCTTATCCAGACCCAGCTTTCGCAAGACTAAATTGACCGTTTCTCCCTCTCCACAATTCCAGACATAATGCAATTGAGCATTGAATTTATACTTATTCGCCATCTCAAAAGTATGTCCAAATCCACCAGGAAACTCATGTGCTTCAACGACAGCTACCTTTTTACCTTTTTTAGCCATCAATGCAGCAAAGGAAAGCCCAGCAATCCCACTGCCAAGCACCAAATAATCTATAGAATCTTTCATAAGATAAATATAAACAATATAATTGAGCTTATGAATTTAATGTGTCTTAATAAAACATATAGCGTTTTGACAAGCCTAATTTGTTGTTTATTAATTTGGTTCTCTGACAAATCCCATGGAAAGTTTTTTTTGGAAAAAATGAAACAAGTCTTAAGAAGTTGACAAGTCGCTGCTATGGAACTTTTAATTTTGTTTTTATTTTTTTTACAAACAGTCAGGCTGCTAAAGAAGAAAAACATTAAGGTGTTGTTTAAAAGCTCTTAATTTCCTTAATTCTTCTCTTAGGAACAAGTGAAAAATAAGTTTACAATTTTGATTAGAGAAATTGGAAACTAGACGAGGCAAAAAACGCAGGCAACGCAAGGCATTGGAGAGGCTTTTTAACGAAGTATAGTTGCAAATTTATCAATCAAAATGACAGGTTATTTTTTTACTGTTCCTTAATGTTTTAATGTTTTAAAAAAAAGACACTTTAATTTTTTGTCAAAATTCTAATAAATATATGCCATTTCTTTTATAAGGCAAAGATTACGATTTTATTAATTTCCATGTAAAGTAGTAGAAAAGCAATAAATCATTTCGTACATTTAGGAGACATAAATTATTCTTAAAAAAAATCATAACCCGTAAAACCACTATAAAAACATTATGCAAAAATACGAAAAAGGGAGTAAAAAGCTCATCAATGCTTGGGCAATGTATGACTGGGCAAACTCTGTCTATTCCTTAGTCATTACCGCAGCCGTCTTCCCCATTTATTATGATGCGGTGACTACAATCAAAGAAGGAGATCAAATTGTTAGTGATAAAGTATCCTTTTTTGGGATGGAGTTTGTGAATGCAGCCTTATATTCCTACGCCATATCTTTCTCCTTCCTTGTCTTGGTATTTATTATGCCTATTGTTTCTTCTATAGCTGACTATACAGGTAAGCAAAAACGTTTTATGCAGTTTTTCTGCTATCTCGGTGCTATATCTTGCGGAATATTATTCTTTTTTACTGGACGAGACAATATAGAACTAGGAATTATTGCTAGTGTCATGGCTTCCATTGGTTTTGCAGGTAGTTTGGTTTTTTATAATGCCTATTTACCCGTTGTTGCCCTTCCTGAGCAACAAGATAAGGTAAGTGCAAGAGGTTTTGCGATGGGTTATATAGGAAGTGTGATCTTATTGGTTTTCAATTTGGCTATGATTTTACAGCCAGCCCTTTTTGGCATTACAGACCCTTCTCTTCCTGCTAGAATTTCCTTTGTCACCGTCGCCATTTGGTGGATCAGCTTTGCCCAAATCACCTTCTATCACATGCCAGATAATGTTTTTGATAAAAAATCAGAAGGTAATGTATTTTTAAATGGATTTAAAGAATTAAAAAAAGTATTCAAACAAGTAGTAGCCATTCCTAGATTGCGTCTATTTATTCCAGGTTTCTTTTTCTATAGCATGGGGGTATTGACGGTCATTTATCTCGCTTCTATTTTTGGTTCCAAAGAACTACAACTAGAATCTAGCTTCTTGATTATTACCATCTTAGTCATTCAATTAGTGGCAGTTGTTGGGGCATTGCTTTTTGCTCGTATCTCTCCCAAAATAGGAAATATAAGCACTATTATGTTAGCAGTTGCTTTCTGGTCGCTTATTTGCTTTGCAGGCTATTTTGTTTATGATAAATGGTCATTTATTGCTTTAGCTGTTGGTGTTGGTATGGTTATGGGGGGTATTCAGGCTTTATCTCGGTCTACTTATGCCAAATTATTACCAAAAGAAACCGAAGACCTAGCCTCCTTCTTTAGCTTTTACGATGTTGCTGAAAAACTAGCTACAGTACTAGGAACTTTGACCTTTGGTGTACTAGTCGAAATTACAGGTGGTATGCGTACTTCTTTGCTTGCTTTAGTTACTTATTTCGTCATTGGCTTTATCTTTATGTTTTTATTGAGAAAATTGGTGAAGGGGATGCCTGGTGTAGAACCATAAACATAACTCAAACTACTTATTATGCCTACAATAGACACTTTTCAACATACTATTGAACAAAGTCTAATGCATCTTCAAGAATGCTTGGCTTATGAAAGCAAAAAAATCAACAATCAAGAAGTCCAATTGCATTTTGATAATAGTGTGGTCAAGTATCTGCTTGATCCACACTATTATGATCTTAGTGTAAGCATTCATATGGATAAAGATATTTATGATGTGCTGTTATTAATGGAATTATTATCTCCAGAATACCTAGATCAAATGCAACAATACAAGGAATTGAAGGAGGAAGAACGGCTCCACAAATACATTAATGTATACGGGACTTTTATAGGCAATCATTGCGAATCTTTACTTCAAGGATCAGTAGATCAGAAAGCGGATTATGATGCATTTTATGAAGAAGCTAGAAAATTACAAGCTGCTGTTTTACAATTATCTTTTAGTGATCCAATTAGAAAAAAGTTTTTTTCAGGAGATAGAACATGGAAACAAGATTTAAAGAAAAAAATGAATTGGTAGACTCAAGTAAACGACAAAAAAATCGAAAAATCTTACCTAGGATAAAAAATAATATCTTTTAAAGTAAAATGTAATAACACAAGCAAGTTTAAGTTTTTTATATAAAAAATATTTTACAATAAATATTTACCAACCCTATAGCTCTGTAACATTCAATTAATTGAGAATTTTGATTGGGTACTTCTATACTTGCCAATCACACTTTACTATAATAGCCCAGCTTCCCTTATATGTCCTCTAGCAAGCAGAAACCTGAAATATACCTATAAAAGTTTCCCCTTTTTATACTTCCCTCATTATTATAAACATAGTATTTTTATCTCAACAACAGCAAAAGTAGCCCCTAGTATTACTGCCCAATAACTCTTCTGTTTTCAGCATTAATCAATAGTCAGACTAATCCTTTTGTCATGAAAAATGATTCCAAAGCACTAGGTAAATCACACTCGAAAGTACATCAACAAAAAGCTAACTTCTTTCAGGCGAAAGGAGCAGGGACGTTCTTTAGCCCAGCTAATGAACCCATGTCGAAAAAACATGATACGGTTCAAGCCAAATCGAAATTAGCTACTGTTAATACACCTATACAAACCAAATCTCCAAACCCTAAAGCAACTTCTTTAGAGAAAGAAATAGGAGATGGAGAAAAATCGGATGTAAGCCAATTAAAAAGTAAACAATATGCAGGTGGAGCAGCTAATGGAGATGATAACACCCAAAAATCTGCTGCTCCATTAGTACCTTATCAATTTAGGAAAGCAAATACACCTTTAGCAAAAAAAGAAAACAAAAAAGACGATCAAACAGATGTCAGTACTCCTGAAGGGCTTAAAACAAGGATGGGCCAAGTTTTCAACACTTCTTTTGACGATGTAAATATCCATACCAATTCTAGTAAAGCGAAGGATATGGGTGCCTTAGCCTATACACAAGGAAAAGACATTCACTTTGCCAATGGTCAATTCAAGCCCCAAACACCACAGGGAATGGAATTGGCAGGACATGAGTTTTGGCATTATATTCAACAATCAGAAGGACGAGTCAAACCGACTAAAGAACAGAATGGTGAAGCTGTAAATGATGACAAAGGCTTAGAGAAAGAAGCGGATGATATGGGGCGAAAGGCAGCCGCTTTCAAACCTGGTGATTACCCTGTTTTAGCCAAATCAGCTAGACTAAAAGCTGGTGGAAATACCTTGCAAGGGAAAATGGTGATCCAGAAAAAAGATGAAAACGAAAATCAATCCAATAATAACCCAGCACCTAACAATCAAAATGAACAAGGAGCAGGAGGCGCAGCCGCTCCCCCACCAGTTCCGACAAGTACACCTGCACCACAGAATACTCCTGCTGGCGGAGGTTCCTCCAATAACCCAGCTCCAGCACCCACACCACAAAGTACACCTAGTGGAGGAGGTAATACAGCTGCTCCACAGCAAGGCGGAGGAGCTACACCCAATGTACTCAATAATACCGCTAACCCATTATTAGGAGGTGGAGGAAATAGCCCTGCTTCCAGTCAAAGAAGTGGAGGAAATAACCTCGCTGCTGGCGGTGGTAGCTACGAACATCTATTTGAAGATTACAATCTTTTCCTCGAACATGTAGAAACGAAAAAACAGGCCATCGAAACCGACTTAGAGGAAAGAAAACAAGCCATCCTGGATGCTGCGGAAACAGAAAAAACAACGCTTCAAGACTTCATTACAGGAGAAATCGACCGAATGAATACGGCCATTGATGATGCCATTGAAACGGTCGAAACAGATAGAGATACCGCCATTGAAACCATTACCACCCACCGAGAAGAAAAAATCACCGAAATTACTGACGCTGCACAAGCAGAATTTGATGCCATTGATGAAGTCGTTCAGGAGAAAAAAGACACTCTAGTAGAAAGAGGTGGAGAAAGGGCAACACGCATTACCAATCATGGAGAAACCGAAGCACAAAGAGCGATTAATGACAGTTCAAGTAAAGCTGGTCAATTAAGTACGATTATTAATAATACAGCCGCTAGATACACCGATAGAGAAGGAGCCGATCAATTGCAAAGCGAGGCATTATCCAGAGCGTCTACTTCTAGCCAAGACTTTATTAATGCAGGTAATGATATGGCAAGCCAAGTGCGATTAGATGCTACTGAGGTTGCTGATGGCATTAATAACGAAGCCATTCAAGCAGTAGCCGAATTTGACCAACCTAAAACGGATTGTCAAGACACCATTATTGAAAAACGGGATGAAACGATTGAATATATAGAAACGGCTGGACAGGATTTTATCGACAATCTGGAAACAGAAGCCCAAGAGGTCATTACCGAATTAGAAAGCAATAAAGGAGAGCAAGAAAGCTCCATGCAAGAGATGGGACAAGGAGCAGCCGATAAAATTGATGAAGAAGTCACCAATACCCATCAAGTCCTAGATCAAGAGGCGGAAAAGGTTAAAGAAGAAATCGACGAGTTCGTTCAACAATTGGAAGAAATTAAGTGGCATGGTGAGGAAATCCAAAATGCTCAAAGCGATATGGATGCAGCATTAGAGGAGCATTTTGCTGAACTAGAGCAATTTATGACCGATGCCATTAGCTGTTTCTCAGAACACAGTACAGGTGTACAAGAGGAGGTCAGCCCAATCGTTGATGAGGTTGAACAAATGATGACCGATCTACAAACCGCTTTTAGTGATGAGGTAACGACCAAAACGGATGAAACCACCACCGACATAGATACCAAAACCACAGAGGTCATCACCGCAATGGAAACAGTCGCCCCTACCCTAGCGACAGAACTGGACGGAGCCATTGGCGAATGTGAAACCGAGTGGGATAATCAAGTAACAGACCGAGAATCTGATATTTCTAGTAATGTAGATAGTGGATTAGCAGAACAAGATAGTGCCTTAAGTGATTTCTCTGCACAAATAGATGGTGATTTTGCTAGTCTGAATAAAAAAGATCGCAATTTATTTGAAAAGGGCATGGATCTACTAGGAGACATCGCTTCTTTTGTTGGTGGTATGGTCGTTGGTTTATTCAATGGTTTAGTGGCTATGTTAGAAGGCATTGTGAGTATATTTACTAGCCTAAAATCCTTCGTCATTGCTGCATTGGCAATTATCGTTGCCGTAGCTCTTGCCGCTGCCATCGCTGCTGGTCTAACCGCATTAGGCATATTCGGAACCGTCACCATTGGAGCCGTTCTCTTAGTCGCAGGAATCATTTTAGGAGTCGGATTTGCTGCCTATTATATCTATCAAGCTGTTACCGCAGAAGGGCTTTCGCCTTATGAAAGGGGGCAACTCGTCGGTAGAGGTATTTTTGAAGGCATTATGGCCTTCGTTGGTACAGGTGTACTCGCTAAATTGACTTCTTGGATGGGGCGCATTAGCCAGTTGAGTACCATCGTTAGCAAAGTGGGTGGTTTGGTGAACTTCCTTCCTGTATTGGCTAAAATTGACGATGTAGGACGAGTCATTAATCTTATCGAAACACTAGGCGATGCCCAAGCTTTCGCTAGATTGGTTGCTAAGGTAGACGATGCCAATGCTTTGCTGAATATTATTGACAATGCAGGTGATATGAACGCCATTATCAACTTCTTAGAAGGCGCAGGCGATATTAATCTATTATTGTCTAAGGTGGATGATGCAGGATTATTAATGCAATTAGCTGATTCTGTTGGAGATGTGGCACAATTAGAGCGTTTGCTTGCCATTGAAAAGATCACCGATGCGACACAATTGCAACGTTTATTGGGTATAGAAAAGATCGGAGATGCAGCCCAGTTGGAACGCCTATTAGATATAGAAAAAATAACCGATGCGGCACAATTGGAAAATCTGATTTCTTTAGAAAAAGTGACAGATGTAGCCCAATTGGAAAACCTACTTTCTTTAGAGAAAGTAACCGATGCAGCTCAATTAGAACGTTTACTCTCCCTAGAAAAAATCACCGATGCAGCGCAATTAGAGCGCATGGTTAACCTAGAAAAAGTCACCGATCTTAGTCAACTAGAAAACTTATTGAACTTAGAGAAAGTTACGGATGCTGCACAGTTAGAAAATCTAATTTCCCTAGAAAAAGTGACGAGTGTAGCACAGTTAGAAGGCTTATTGAGTTTAGAAAAGGTAACAGATTTAGCACAGCTTGAAAGCCTCATTAGTCTACCCAAAATTACCGACATTGCTCAGGTAGAAAACCTATTGAGCCTAGACAAGGTACAGGATTTGGCACAACTTGAAAGCCTCATTAGTCTACCCAAAATTACCGATATTGCTCAAGTAGAAAACCTATTGAGCTTAGATAAGGTACAGGATTTAGCACAGCTTGAAAGCCTCATTAGTTTACCTAAAATTACTGATATTACTCAGGTAGAGCGATTATTGAGCTTGGATAAGGTAACAGATATAGCACAGTTAGAAAACATCATTAATTTACCGAAAGTTACTGATATTGCCCAATTAGAAAATCTATTAAATATAGACAAAGTACAGGATTTAGCTCTATTAGAATCCATTCTCAGCCTAGACAAGGTGCAAGATTTGGCACAATTAGAGCGCATTCTTCAATTGGATAAAATAACAGATGTTGCGATATTGGATCGAGTGTTATCTTTAGATAAAGTTACCGATCTTACCCAAGTAGAAAACTTACTGGCCATTAATTTAATGGACATTACCAAGTTAGATCAATTATTAGCCTTGCCTAATGTGGAGAATGCCGCCCAATTACAGCGTTTTATGACGATGGTGGGTGAAGACCTTGCTGTATTTGACAATATTCTAACCAATGCTTTTAAATCTAACTCTGGTGTAAGCATTGTTCCAGATACTACAAGGACAACGACTGTACTAGGTAGTTTTGCGACGGATATGCAGGATATTCTCAATATTTTGAACTATCCTAAAACATTAGATTTTGGCCCTAAAATTGGAGGTATTAACCTACTCAATGTCCCTGATGCGACCTGGCGTGCATTGACCCCAGATGAATTTTGGACGCAGTACAATATGCCTTTCTTGGATGAGGCGATGAGTAGAGGCGATCAGATTGTAATGGCAACGCCACTAGATACGCCTAATGTCTTGACTAGACCAGGTGGTGCTTTAACTGGCTATGGTCGGGAGGTAGAGCATTTGTATTCGGCTGGTTATATTTGGGATGCAGCGCAAGGAGTCATGCGTCCACATGCGCTAAGACATCTACTTGGTTCAGCTAAGGTGGATGATGTGATGCAGTTGGAGCGTATTTTACAAAAGGCTGGTGGTAATGCTGCTGTTGCCGAGGCTTTAATTAATTCGCCTAAGATTACCAATGCAGCACAATTAGAGAATTTGCTTGGTTTATCAAAGGTTACAGATGCGACCCAATTGCAAGGTCTCTTGAACTCAGCGAAAATTGGTGATGTAGCACAATTGGAGGGATTATTGGGTATGTCTCATATTACGGATGCGGCGCAGTTGGAGAATTTATTGGGAATGGCGAAAATTCAGGATGCAGCGCAGTTGCAGGGTTTGTT
>JAHDFT010000156.1 GCA_020628015.1 Bacteroidota bacterium | reverse complement strand
GATATACTTTGTATCCACTCATCTGCCGAGCTATCTCCATCTGCATTACAATAGGCAGCAATAGCATTGGTTGTCAGGCAAAAACAACATAAATAAACTATTATAAAACGTAATAGTAGGTGCATATTTTTCAATTAATTAAAAAATAAATGACATTATCTAATTTACAAATTAGCTTAAAAGCTTAATAACTATATATTATTGATGAATTAAAATTACAAATAGTAATTAAATTGTATTTTCTTTAACATTAACAAAGTTACAATAAAAAAAGAAGTAAATGTGTTTTTTTGATTACCAAAATAAGGCAATGTCGGTTTGATTTTAAAATGGAGATGAGTTGTAGTTCTAATTAAAGTGAAGCTAAGACATGAAAATTTGAACGGAATGTAAAATGTGCTTTAGATCATTTAGCCAAATCATAGTTTAATTTGAGCCATAAAAAATATTGAAATTTGTTAACCCTACAGTATTTTTATAATTTAGAGTTACTAAAAAATAGCAAAATCATATGAGTGTATGACATATTGGGGGATTTTTGATGCAATTCGGTAGAGTGCGACCCTGCTAGGGTCGAGGTGTTGGGGGGGACTTTTATTTGCTAACGTACTGTGACCGCATAGCGGTCATTAAGAAAAATAGCTAACATACCCAAGTCTAAGTATAAGAGCCTCATAATAAGGACTGTACCTTCCCTACAATATGTCATGCACTCAAATCACATCGCTTACACTTCACATTTACACAAAAAAAGTATCCCTACTATGCGAAACAATTCTACTTTACTAACAATAAGTGGTTTATTTTTATTGTTACTGACACTTGCCTGTACCAATGACCAAGCCGAACCAATAGACGAATGTAATATCACTACGGTCAGCTTCCAAGAAGATGTCCAGCCGATGGTCTTGCAAAAGTATTGTTATTTTCCAGGTGGCAATCAAACCTGTCATACAGCAGTAGATAATTCGGCACCTGGTAATTTTGAAACTTATGAAGGAGTCATTCAACGCCTAGAAAAGATCGAAATTCGTACTTTACAACAAAAAAGTATGCCACCAGATTATTCTACAGATGGGCCTATACAAGCAGAGGTTTGTGATCTTGCCTTATTAGAAAAGTGGATTGAGGAAGGCGCACAAGATAATTAGCTCCACTAAAATAATCTTATTGGATATTGTATTATTGAACCTTTAGGGTCTTTTATGGTCTAATGGCCGATTTATAAGTTTACTATAAATGTGACATATTTACATTTCCTTGCAAAAATAATTGTTTTGTCAACAACTATTTTTGCAAGGAAATGGACAAAATGGATCAATCGAAAATAGTAAATTTATTTTTTTAAGGTATCAATAGGAATAAAAGATCATGAAAGGACGTATATTTTTACTCTGCATTTTATTAAGCACGACCATTCAATGGGCGAATGCACAACTATTATTGGATGATGCAAAAGTGGCTTCGCCTGCTTATGACGAAATGTTACAGGGCTTATTATCGCATACGGTTACAGAGGTTGGGGTAAAGGAAATCTTAGAATTGGAAGAACCAGCCATCTTTTTGGATGCCAGAGAATGGAAGGAATACGAAGTGAGTCATATCAAAGATGCGGTGTGGATTGGTTATGATGATTTTAATGCCAAACGTTTAAAAGGTCTTGACAAGTCGGATAAGATTATTGTTTACTGTTCGGTGGGTTATCGAAGTGAAAAAATTACAGAGAAATTAGAGAAGATGGGGTATGAAGATGTGGCTAATTTCTACGGTAGTTTATTTGAGTGGATGAATCAAGGACAGAAAGTTTATGATACCGAAGGCAAGGAGACGCAACGTATACATGCTTATGATGAACACTGGGGACAATGGGTGACCAATGGAGAAAAGGTCTTTCGATAAATTATAAGTAAAAAAGACAAAGGATTTAATTCGCATGGGCAGAGCTAGACTCTGCCCTATTACATTAATTCAACGAAATCATATACAAGTGCTGCACTAGCTTCATATAATTATCTCGCATTTTATCTGCCAAAGAATCTTTTTCCAAAATAAACTTATAAGCTTTGACCAAAGTATTAAAATGTGGATTCTGACACATCTTAGCTACAATAATCCCTTTAATACAACGGTGAGATTGATTGTAAATAAACTTACTAGGCCGCTCTGGATAGGCATTAATCAACTGATCTATCTGGTAAATCGAATCATTGGCGATCAAGAACGGGAATCCTGCCGTATGCAAAAAATGAGTCATCTCCTTACAAGCATCTTCTAAATGATCTAAATTATTTACTTGAAAACGGAAATAATTATTGCCCATCATTCGACCATAAGAGGTCAAAATAGTATGGGTATCGTTATAATAATCTTTCAAGGTTAGGGTATACGGATTCGCCAATTGCTCCACAACATGAATCCGAACACCTAAACTCAATTCTATCCAAAAAGTTGATTGGTGTTCTGTAATGCCAAAAAAACAACTCTTAAAACCACTCTCATAAGGTAGTTTATAGCGTAAATCCTTAGCATCAGATTCTTTAAAACCTCTTTCCACAAATAATTCAGCCATCTCCGTTTGGATATTTTTTTTCACATCATCTATAGTTAGCATAAGCTTTTATTTATAAACAAACAGCAATATGGCTATTCATTCCATTTGATAATAAGATAGTAATCTACACGCAATACAATTGTTGTGTCAGAACAGTTCCGATTTACACATAGCAATAACCCTCAGTTCTCTACTAGTGTAACTGAATGGTTAGTTATAACGTTTAATGTCACTCTTGTAATTATATTAGAATACTACAAAAGGACAGGGAATATTAATTCAAATTGAGGGGATAGGCTGATAAAGAATAGCTTTTTTGAATGTTAATAATAGATATTATTCAGCCTAAAGGATTGTAATAAGTCAATAATGCAACAAAATGAAATCCAGATTTCATTTTGTTGCATTATTAAAGATAAGAAAAAAAATGATCTAAATCAAATAATAAATTATATTATGCTATATATAATTGTAGCTTGATGGGATATTATATTATAACAAGTGGTCAATTAAAACCTTACTTATTTTTTGCTTGTTACTAAATTTCAATCTTTGACCTTTCTAAAGGCATACTCATGCAATGAGAACCACCCCTAGCACGAGATAATTCGGCAGAAGGCAGTAAAATGAGTGTATTTTCGACTTCTTCAGGTTTAATGTCTCCTTTATCAAAAGCAGCCAATAAATCTACTGCATGAACCACTTTAAACCCATGCTTTTTGAAGGCTTCACTTGTTTTTTTATTACGGTCATAACCAATCACCACCCCTTCTTTCAGAGCCAGCACATTACAAGAGTCTGTCCATTGTTCCCGTTCATTTTCTGGAAACTCGCCTCCTCCTGAATAAATGAACTGCATTTCATCATTACATTGAAAATCATGGCGGCAAATCTGCTCAAATAAGTCTTCCAAATAAGGTGGTTGGTAAATGGCTCGATAGCCATAATTCGGACGACTACGATCATATTGAATGATTTTTACCTCATCTTCAATACCCTCTTTTTTATCATTCAATACAGAACCTACATAATCCTTTAATTTATTGCGTTCTGCTTGCCCTTGCCCTTTTCTGGATAAAGGTCCAAATAAGACCCAACAATTGCGTTTGACCATCGTAAAAACTGTATCAATATGCATGACATATCGCTTGGGTGGGATTTTGATGACGGTAATCAAATCAACAACCTCTTTTTTAAATAAATAATGGATCATTTTATTGATCGCCCCAACAGTAGAACGCTCACTGCACCCCACCAATAAATGTCGAGGGGCAATCATCATGACATCTCCTCCTTCGACAGTAGAGCAATTGCGTATTTTTTCAGCTTCTTCTGCTAGGAAAAAATCTTCTTCTTCGGTTAATTCAATCACCTTTTCCCTATCTTCTTTAAACAAAAGATAGTAGGCAATATTTTTCATAATAATAGACTCCCGATAACGAGCATCTTTGGAGAAGCGAGTTAATAAGAGATGATCATTGATGACAACGCTAATGTCTCTGGTAAAAATAAGATTGGGAACAGGTGCAAAAATAAAGCGTTTTTGTTCAACTAAATAACCTGTAATAAGCGTTTTGGCAAGTACTCTTGGCGATAAGGATAATAAAAGTTGCTCTTCTTCAAAACTGGTTTGCTCTATACTACAAATAGAGGCAACAACTTTGTGTTTGATCAGTTCGTCTTTTAGTAATTCACTCAATAAATATTGGACTTCAATCACCTTATCAGAGGCAAAATAACCCTCCTTATCTGGCTTGAAAAAATCTAAGCGACCCGTTTTACCTGCTTCAACGGCAGCAGCTTTTATCGCTTTTAATTGTTTGATTTTATCTGGATCGAGAAAATAAAGCAAAATTTGAATGTACAGATCGTATTCCGCACGCATTTGATCTAACTCCACAATATCTTCATACAACCAATCTTGGGCTTTTCCTGGTACCACTTTACCAATCCCACCATCAGGGCTATGTACCAAAATACGCTTCAAACGACCAATTTCCGAATTGGCAAAGATTGTTTGTGCTGACACATCCTTCGGATTATCTAAAACCATTTCTTCTTTATTTTTCTGCAATTCCATTTATTGTATTTTTGGCAAAATTTACTTAATCAATAGAACTAAGTATAAGTAACGGCTATCCTATTCAATGAAAACCAATCATCAAGCTATGAGTACATTTACATTTTGATACACCTCTTTCAGACTATCCACATACCAATCCAAATTATATTGTTGCACCGTTTTTTGTGCATTAATACTCAAAGCCAGTCTGAGTTCTGGTTCTGCTTCTAATTTTTCAATCAGACGAGCTAGATCTTCTGGATTTTTCATTTTCATGTACAAGGCATCTTTCCCATTCTGTGGTACTTCATCCATACCAGGGCCATCGGCAGTAATTAACGGAATGCCTAATGCCATTACCTCTAATTGTGACATGGGTAATCCCTCGAAATGTGAAGGCATGGCAAAACAATCCAAAGCCGCATAAAATTCAAGCATATTATCTACATAACCCACATAATGAACCTGACTGCCTAGATTATAATGTGTAATCAACTCCATCATGGCTTCTCGGTCGGCTCCATTCCCTGCAATGAGGAAGTGATAGTGTTTGTGTCTAGCGACTAGTAAACGTGCTGTCTCTAAGAAGGTTCGCCAGCCTTTTCGTTTAATGAGTCTTCCAGCGAAACCAATCACAAAATCTCCAGGAGAAATGGTCCATTTCCGTCTAAAACTTCCTTCTCGCTTGAATTTTTCCATCTTTTCTGGATCAAACTTTCGTAAATCCACAAAATTATAGATGGTTTTAATTGCTTCTCCTGATATGCTTGCTCGTTGCATCAAAAATTTTTTCATGGCATTAGAGACTGCAATACCCAAATCCACCTTATTTTTTGACATTTTCTTGAAAGTCACATAAGCCCGATCTTCCACCTTACTGTTCAAATCGCTACCCACAATCTGTCCATGTTCATGTACAATCAATTGGATTTCTGGAAAATACAATTGTTTGAGTAAAACGCCAAATACCTCTGAACGAAATAAATGACAATGTAGTATTTGTATATTTTCTCTAATAATCAACTGTTTCATAGCTGATAATGGAGAAAAGGAATACTTGGCATTAGAAGGATGAATGTGGATATTGGGATGGTCAATATCTATGGTAATATCTTTTTTACGAAGTGCGTAAATATACCAATCAGTATTCTGTTTTTCCTTTTCAAATACTGCTTTTAGGATGGATTGCGCCCCTCCTAAACTCAGGGTATCAATGATGTGTAAAACTTTCATAAAAATAGCAAATAGAAGATGTAAAGTAAAGGATATAATGGATTAACTTCCCTCAATGACTCCCTTGAAATACTCATAGGTTGCCTTCAATCCCTCAGTCCGACTCACCTTTGGCTCCCAATTTAAAATAGCTTTTGCTTTGCTAATATCTGGTTGTCTTTGCTTGGGATCATCTTTAGGAAGTGGCTCATAAATGACTTTCTGATCACATCCTGTAAAGCTAATGATCTCCTCCGCAAAGTCCTTGATACTGATTTCTTGTGGATTACCAATATTCATCGGCAAATGATAATCACTCAACAATAATCGGTAAATGCCTTCAACCAAGTCATCTACATAGCAAAAAGAACGGGTTTGTGAACCATCGCCAAAAACGGTTAGGTCTTCTCCTTCAATGGCTTGACGTAGGAAAGTGGGTAAGGCTCGACCATCATTGAGGCGCATTCTAGGCCCATAGGTATTGAAAATGCGTACAATTCGGGTTTCTAATCCATGAAAAGTGTGGTAGGCCATGGTGAGTGCTTCTTGGAATCGTTTGGCTTCGTCATAAACCCCTCTTGGGCCTATTGGATTCACATTCCCCCAATATTCCTCTGGTTGTGGATGTACTGTTGGATCACCATATACCTCTGATGTAGACGCAATCAAAATTCGTGCATTTTTTGCCTTTGCCAATCCCAATAGGTTATGTGTCCCTAAAGAACCTACTTTCATGGTCTGAATGGGCATTTTTAAATAATCAATTGGACTAGCAGGAGAGGCAAAATGTAGGATATAGTCGAGTCTACCTGGTACGTGTACAAATTTGGTGACATCGTGGAAGTAGAAATGAAAATCTTGTAATGGGAATAAGTGGGAGATATTTTCTAGTCTACCTGTCAGTAGATTATCCATACCAATGACCTCATAGCCTTCTTTAATGAAGCGATCACAAAGATGTGACCCCAAAAATCCAGCCGCTCCCGTTATTAATACCCGTTTTTTTTCCATAGTGTTTTTTGTGTTTTTTGATGAGCATGGATGATAAATAAGTACCTATACTATATGATAGTTAAATTTTAACCATTAACAACATCTGCTTCTAAAACTTTTTCTGCTTTCTGGGCAACAATATCCATCAATACTTGCTCATAAGACCGAATTAATTTATCCCAGTTATAAACTGCTAAGATACGTTCTCTTCCTTTTTCTCCCAACTCTTTGATGCGCTCTTCTTGTTCAATTAGCTCTAAGATGACTTTTTTCAAGCTTTCTGGATCTTCTGGAGGAACGGTTATTCCTGCATCCCCAACAGATTCAGGACAGCCTGCAATATTGGAGGTGATGACCGCACAACCTGCGCTCAAAGCTTCTAAAAGAGATTTGCTCGCATTTTCTTTAGCCGATACTAGCGAATAAATAGAAGCACTTTCTAGTAAGTCCTTGTATTTGGTAGAGCGGTTGTCGATCCAACCATGAAAAACGATTTTTGTTTTTGATTTTTCTGCTAAAGTTCGCAATTCTTCCATCATCGGTCCATCTCCACAAATATGTACTTCATAACCAATATCTTGATCCGAAACTGCTTGAATTAGGTATTGAAAGCCTTTTCGACGAAGTAAACGGCCTGTGGATAGAATGGTTTTACGTTTTTCTTTTGGAACAAATAAATCACTATAAAAACCCTCTCGAATCACCTTGTAAGGAACAGGAGGATTAATATTTTCATTACCTAAATTGGCCAAATATTGGGAGCCAGCAAAATTACCTGAAGAATGTTTTAAAACGGAGTTGAGTACTGGACGAGTAAAGCGATGCAAAAAGAGAAAACGGTCATTATTATAACCTGGAATATCACTTCCATGACTGGTATTAATGAAAGGAATACCAAAATTGCGTTTGACCCAAGCTGCTACTACACCCGTAGGAATCGCAAAGTGATTGTGACAGACATCATAGGTTTCTTGCTTTAAATGTCTTTTTAGAAAACGAATGGCATTATAGTTAAAGGTTAGCATTTCATGAGGATGGCAAATCTCCTTTTTTCCTCTAATACAAGGAATTCTAAAGATATTAATACCATCAACTTTTTCTACGTCTGGCAAACCTTCAAAACCCATTGTCACTACATCCACCCGATGTCCTAAATGCACATATCGTTGAGCAATCTCAAAGCTAATCGGGCTTGCACCACCACCTAAAGGCGGAAATTCGTAATTTAAAAATAGTATTTTCATTGATAATTGTATTCTCAGATTAAGAGTACGTAAGCTTAGTGATGGATTAGAAATAAATTAGGCCTAAATAGGCTTTCAATTATTTAGCCTAAGACAAGGCGCAAAAATAGAGCATACATGGAATGTACGTGATATTTTTGCAACGCAGTATTAGGCTAAATAATAAAGGATATGGCCTAATTTATTTCTGTTCCATCACTTATACTTACGGTTCAGGAGTAGAGGCATTATTTTTAGGAATCTGAAGAGGGATGGTAGAAAATAAACTCTCACTTTCTATCTTTTCGCCTTGCTTCATTCTGCCTGTATTTTTGATAGATAAAATCTCTGTACTTTCTAACACATCATAGTACAAACGCATATCTTGCAGCTTCCCTTTATAATCTCTCAACAATAAAATATCCTTATCATTGGATTTATGAATGGGAATTTTGGCAAGTGGCATTTTTTTACCATCCACATATAAACCAAAATAAGAACCTCTTGCTCCTCCATACTGATATAAGACAATATGATGCCATTTTCCATCATTTACCATTCCAGTTTTAGCCAAATTACCCTTCTTATGAATTCCATAATCAAAAGTATAGCCACCCTTTTCTGTTCTTACTAATACACCATTCTCTTCCGTATTACCCAACAAAAAAGGAATTCCTGCATCCTTTTTATCTGCTTTTAACCAGAAGGACAAAGCAAAAGGGCGAGTCATATTAACCACAAACTCTGTCTTGTACAATAAGGAATCAGCAATTTCTAGCTTATTTTCATTAGCCAATACATTGGTATTCCAACGGTAAACTTGACAGTTATTTTTATTTGAAATTAATGTGACATAAGCATTTCCAATGGTAAAACGAGCATTTTTCTCACGAGAATAGCCTTTTCTCCAAAGTCCATTTCGATGTGAATCCAAAATCATAAACCCACTCTTATTATTATTCATAATCGTTTCTACTTCCTTAAAGCGATTAGGGTCTTTATAATTGTATTTATCAATGCATTCAATTTCTGGAAATTCGTGGTAAATGATATGCTCATAGATAGAAGAAATGAGTTTCATATTTTCCCTTTCCTTAACATTGTACGTCCTTAATAAATCTAAAGCTGGACTTTTATCCTGATGCACTAAACCAGTAGTTGCTAGTCCTTGATTAGCCGTTCTTAGTGGACGAACAATAGATTCAACAATCGTTTGTATACTAAAAATACCAAACAGTAAAGGAACCAAGGTCAAAAGGCTTACCGTCCTTACTAATCTATCCTGATAACTAAAAATCAACTGCCCGATGAAGGTAAGAGAAGAAGCAATCAGTAGAATAAAGAAAGGCAATACATAAAAAATGTATTTTGGTGCATAATAGCGATCAAAAAAGAAATAATAAGCCAATACCATGACCGAAAAAACGATTAGCACCATAAAAAAATAGCGTTTCTTTTGTAGAAAAGCTCCTATAATGCCAACGATTAATAGAAAATAGACTAGGAAATTATTGGCTAATAGGTGGTACCACCAATGCATAGGCATATTAGCAGACGGTAAAAAGAAGGTATTACTCCAACGAATATCTCTTACCTGCACATAGTTCATGAATTTTGACCGATTACTCAGCAAAAGAAAAGCGATGAAAAAGCCTATAAAAACGACAATTAACCATTTATGACGTTTCAAGATTGGCCAGATTAAATCGAAATGAACGATAGCATAAGCCATTGTAAAAGCAGCGAACAATACCCCACTTAACTTCATAGTGGATAGCCAGTCTATAAAGAAGGCGTAAATCATCAAACCCATAATGGCAATACTACAAGTAATGATTTTTGTTAGGTTTTCTTTTTTAAAATTGGTCACCGCTTCTAGCAAATAAAGGAAAACAAGCAAGAAGGCAAGTATAATGGCGATATAATAGGAATGCTCTCGAATATTCTTACAAACACCAATTGCCCAAGGAGAACTAGCCCAGAGTAGTGCAGCTAGTAAACCTGTAGTACGGTTGATCTTTGCCCCTAAGTAAAAGATGGGAATGGTAGCCAATGCTCCGAAAATGGTACTAGGTACTCTACCCCAGTAAAGGTATTCATAATAGGTTTCGGCACCTGCTATCCAAATGAAAAACGCAGCACAATAAGTTACCAGTTTTCCTCTTGTATACTCAAAATAGCCATTATTGAACAAGGAATGTACACTTGATATATGGTGATCTTCGTCTCGATACGAATCCAATAGATCGAGATGCCAGAATCGTAGTCCAAAGGCTAGGAGGGTAATGCCAAAGACAATTACTGGCCAAAACCACTTATTTCCTTGCCAATTGGCTAGTTCTGCATTTTCTAAATGGTGTAAGATAGGATTACTGTGGTCAAAAAGAATCAACAAAGAGCCTGTCAAACCTACCGCATACATCAAAAAGATTTGTGTGGGTTGGAAAAGCTGTTGAATATTAAACAGAGGGAGAGAAGCAATCAAGTTCAATAAAATCAGTAAAAGAAAGGCTGCCTTAACAATCCTTGCTATCAACTGGTTGTTACGAAAAAAGAAATGAGTCCCAATCAACAATACAACAGCTCCTCCATATAATACATAATGCAGGTTGCTTGCTGTAGAAATCACCTTACGATGACCCAGTAACGCAATCAATACAAAAATAAAGGAGAGCGGCAATAGTGCTTTAAATAATTGGAATATATGTTCCCTAATGTTCAATTGTGCTATTTTTTATATGCTATAAATATAGAAATCAAATTGAGTTGAGTTTGAGTTATAACTATAATACTTTTGATTAGGAACAAGTGAAAAATAAGTTTACAGTTTTG
>JAHDFT010000155.1 GCA_020628015.1 Bacteroidota bacterium | reverse complement strand
CTAATTTATTTCTAATCCATCACTTACGCTCTATATATAATATTTGAAATATCGGTCATGTTTAATGTATTTTGATCAATAACGAGTGTTAATGCTTCATTCTACATTGAATGTGTACCTTCCAATTTATCACTTCTAAGATGTAATAGAGGTGTATACAATGTGCCACTTTATATTAAGTATTCATTGAAGCACTTCTTATCATAAACTAAAGTTATGGCAACTTCAGGTTCACATACAGGTAAAAAAGTAGTGGTTGATGCTCATCATCATGATGATCACCATCACGACCATCACCACGAAGAGTCATTTATCTCTAAGTACATCTTTAGTATGGATCACAAGATGATCGCCAAGCAGTTCTTGGTTACAGGGATTATATGGGCTTTCGTCGGGGTATTGTTTTCCGTTCTATTCCGTCTACAACTGGCTTGGCCAGATCAAAGCTTTCCAATTTTGGAAGCACTACTTGGTAAATGGGCAGAAGGTGGAAAATTAAGACCAGATTTTTACTATTCCTTAGTAACAATGCATGGTACCATTATGGTATTCTTCGTATTAACCGCAGGATTGAGTGGTACTTTCAGTAATCTACTCATTCCACTACAGATTGGAGCAAGGGATATGGCTTCTCCTTTCTTGAATATGCTGTCGTATTGGTTCTTTTTTACTGCTGGTGTAGTGATGTTGATTTCTATCTTTATAGAAACTGGTCCTGCTTCTGGTGGATGGACGGTTTACCCACCACTTAGTGCTTTACCACAAGCAGATATTGGTTCTGGACAAGGTATGACGCTTTGGCTAGTAAGTATGACCCTTTTTATTGTGTCTTCCTTATTAGGGGGCTTGAACTATATTGCCACGATATTAAATATGCGTACAAAGGGTATGACCATGATGAGAATGCCACTAACCATTTGGGCATTCTTCTTCACCGCAGTATTAGGGGTATTATCTTTCCCTGTACTACTTTCTGGTTGTGTCTTATTAATTTTTGATAGAAACTTAGGTACCAATTTCTACCTATCAGATATATTTATCGCTGGTGAGCCATTGAGAAATGCCGCTGGTGATGTGATTCAAGGTGGTAGTCCTATTTTATTCCAGCACTTATTCTGGTTCTTAGGACACCCAGAGGTATATATTGTAATTTTACCTGCAATGGGAATGGTATCCCATGTACTAGCAACCAATGCTCGTAAGCCTATTTTTGGATATACGGCGATGGTATTGTCTATCTTAGCGATTACAGTATTGGCTTTCTTAGTATGGGCGCATCATATGTTTATCTCTGGAATGAATCCATTAGTAGGTTCTATCTTTGTATTGTTTACATTATTGATTGCGGTGCCTTCTGCGGTAAAAGTGTTCAACTGGATTACGACCATTTGGCGAGGGAATATTAGGTATACACCTGCGACCCTATTTGCCATCGGCTTTGTATCCCTATTTATTTCTGGTGGATTGACAGGTATTTTTCTTGGAAACTCTGCTTTGGACATTCCTTTACATGATACTTACTTTGTAGTAGCTCACTTCCACATTGTAATGGGATTAGCTGCTGGATTTGGTCTATTTGTAGGTGTTTATCACTGGTTCCCTAAATTGTTTAATGGGCGTATGATGAACAATACATTGGGATATATGCACTTCTGGTTTACCTTTGTTGGTAGCTACTGTATCTTCTGGCCAATGCACTACTTAGGAATGACAGGTGTACCAAGAAGATATTTTGAATTCTCTACTTTTGAGACATTCAATGTGTATAGTGAAATGAATATATTTATCACTTCTGCTGCGATTTTAGTTTTCTTTGCTCAATTCTTGTTCTTATTCAACTTCTTCTATAGCATTTTTGCTGGTCAAAAAATGAAGAGTTTAAATCCTTGGAAATCAAACTCTATTGAGTGGACAACACCAATGAAGCCTGGACACGGAAACTGGCCTGGTGCGATTCCTCATGTACACAGATGGGCATATGATTATGGTAAAAATGGTATGGACTATATCCCACAAACTTTACCAGAGAACAAAATCAATGATTTCAAAAAATCATTAGGAACAAGTAAAAAATAAGTTTACAGTTTTGATTAGGGAAATTTGAAGCTAGACGAGGCAAAAAACGTAGGTGATGCGAGCATCAGCGAGGCTTTTTAACGAAGTATAGTTTCAAATTTATCAATCAAAATGACAAGTTATTTTTTTACTGTTCCTTAGCTAAGAATAAGAAGGAGAAGTAGTAAAACCTTCTGAAATAATAGCTTATATCTATAAAATGATTGCAGTATTAAAAACATCTATTCAGTCGATGATCATTGCACTTCAAGCGAAGTGCAATGATTATGCACAATTGGTAAAGGTTCGTTTGAACTTGACCGTTGTGTTTTCGGCGGTAATTGGTTATTTGCTTGCAGCAGGAAGCTTTGCTGATTGGTGGTCGATTTTTTGCATTGGTCTAGCTGGTTTTCTAATTACAGGTGCAGCTAATGCAATCAATCAAATACTAGAGAAGGAATTTGATGCCTTGATGAAACGGACAAAGAATCGTCCATTAGCGGCAGGAAGAATGGAGGTAGGAGAGGCAGTCTTGATCGTAGGTGTTTTTGCCGTAGTAGGGATTGCTTTATTAGCTTGGCAATTCAATACTTTAGCTGCTGTTGTTGGGGCAATTTCTATGTTAATCTATGGATTCATTTATACCCCACTCAAAAGAATATCACCTATCGCCATTTTAGTAGGGGCGATTCCAGGAGCTTTACCACCATTGATCGGTTGGTTGGCTTATGCAGGCATGTTCACCTATGAAGCGTACTTGTTATTTGGGATTCAATTTCTATGGCAATTCCCTCATTTCTGGGCAATTGGCTGGCTGGGTGCAGAAGAATATGATAAAGCAGGCTTCAAATTAATGCCTACTCCAGAAACAAAGAATCGAGCGATGGCATTACAAATTATATTTTATATTGTCATTTTGCTTATTGTTAGTTTATTGCCTACTGCTTTGGGTATGTTGGGTAATATTAGTGGAGTGACTGCTTTTGTATTAGGACTATTCTTTCTATATTATGGCTGGAATTTATTGCAAAAATGCGATAATAAAGCTGCACTAAAATTGATGTTTGCTTCTATTATTTATCTTCCTGTTTTACAGATTATGATGGTAATAGATAAGTTTATATAAAGGAAAATATTTTACAATATAATTGTCTCATGTCTTCTACTACTACTGTATTAAATAATACTTCAAGTAAAATACATCCTCAGAAATTTCTCTTGTGGTGTGGTTTGGTGAGTATTGTCATGATGTTTGCTGGATTTACTAGTGCCTTTATTGTGAGGCAAGCACAAGGAAATTGGTACGAGTATGTGATTCCTAATATTTTTTGGACAAGTACTATACTGATTATACTAAGCAGTATTTGTATGATTATTGCGACATCTGCTTGGCGGAAAGATAAAAGAGGACTTTATCAAGCCATGTTAGGCGCAAGTCTGATATTGGGATGTGTGTTCGTTTATTGTCAATACGAAGGCTTTTTACAATTGAAAGAAAATGGGGTATATTTAGAGGGGAATCCTTCGGGAAGTTTCTTCTATATCATTGCAGGATTACACGCCTTACACGTACTAGGCGGAATTCTTTTTCTGCTTATTTTCTTTTTAAAAGCTTTACGTAAACTAGGCCCAGTTAAAAAATTATTATTGGATATTAATCCCAATAAAAATTTAGGAATAGAGCTACTGGCTACTTATTGGCACTTCATTGGTATATTGTGGATATATTTGTTTATCTTTTTGAAATACTACGAATAGTAATATAAATACAATGGCAACAGTTCATACAACTTCCCCAATCAATCCAACAACCGAAGCGGAAGCTTGGGATGGTGGGGGATCACCGTTTAATGTCAGCTATGGAAAGCTGATGATGTGGTACTTTCTAGTATCGGATGCTTTTACCTTTTCTGCACTACTGATTTCTTATGGAACCATTAGAGCAAGTAGTCAAGTATGGGCAGATCCTAACCATGTATTCAATGCCATGCCTTTCTTACATGGCTGGGATGCGCCACTAGGATTTGTAAGTATTATGACCTTTATCTTGATCTTGAGTAGTGTATTTGTGGTAAGAGCGGTACAGGAAGGACATATGATGAATAAAAAAGGAGTTGTTTTCTGGATGTTCTTAGGAATTCTAGGAGGAGCTGCTTTCTTGGGTTGTCAGGCATGGGAATGGCATCACTTGATTACAGGATATGAGCATGGGCATGGTATGACCTTATATTCAAACACCTTTGGTGCACCTAATTCATTTGGGCAACTGTTCTTCCTCATTACAGGATTTCACGGATTTCACGTACTTAGTGGGGTGGTTTTCAATATTATTGTATGTGTGCAAGCAGCTATGGGTGTATATGAGCGGAGGGGACATTATGAAATGGTGGAAAAAATCGGCTTATATTGGCACTTTGTAGATTTAGTTTGGGTATTTGTATTCTTGGCATTCTATTTATTGTAAACGTTATGGATTGGTTATTTTGACCATTTCTTTGATTCTTGATAACTTTATTTAGTAGTATTTCTATACTATCTATTCTAATTAAAAAATGTAATCATGGCACATAGTCTTGATCATGAAACTTATAAACAACAGGTACGAAGTGTATGGGTGGCAACAGTATGGTTATCTGTTATTACAGTTGTAGAAGTAGTTGCCGCACTACTTTGGTTATATGTCATTGATCCAGAAGGAAAAATGTCAAAGTTATTGTTAAACGGCTTCTTTATTGTGGCTAGTTTGTTGAAAGCCTATTTCATCGTAGGAGAATTTATGCACGTTCGCTATGAAAGAAGGGCTTTAGCTTTAACGATCCTTGTTCCATTAGTATTCTTGATTTGGTTCTTGATTGCTTTTGTATGGGAAGGGGCTGAATGGCAAAATAATCGAAAAGTTTGGAATGCTTTACCAGATATTCCTGCTGCACATCAACATCATGACGCTGGGCATGGTGGAGATCATGGACATGATGGCGGAAAGCATTAGTAAGTATAAAATAAGTTTCAGAATAGTTGCAATTTTATTTAGCTGCTGAATTAATTGATAATCAGTGTTTAATATGGATTTGCAATGAACAAAAGCGTCATAAGTTGGTTATATTCATTCCAATTTATGACGCTTTGTAATTTGTATCGTACCAACAAAATATCCGTTTCCTATGGCCAACAAATTAATAGCTTTACTCGTTGCCTTTGGTATCCCAATTATATTTGCTCTTTTTGTGTATAGTGATACCTTAAATTTGATTGGACGCAAAAACCAACCTAAATTAAAAAGATGGTTTACTTATGAGGAGAGTACGAAGCAGTCGAAGGGGAGGGTAGCGGTAACAGGAGTAGAATTTAAGGATACCTTATGGCATACCATTCCACCATTCTACTTAGATGGACATAACGGAAATAAAATTTCAAATGCAACTTTTAAGGATAAAATTACAGTTGTTGATTTCTTTTTCACCTATTGTCCAACCATTTGCCCTAAAATGAGTAGTGAATTGGCAAGGGTGCAATTGGAAATGGAAAAGGAAGAGGATGTCATGATTTTATCCCATACAGTAGACCCTAAACGAGATTCTGTAGCGGTTTTGAAAGAGTATGGAGACCGTTATGAAGCAGATTCTACTAGGTGGATCTTTGTAACTGGGGATAAAAAGGAGATTTATGATCTAGCACGTTATGGTTATTTTGTAACGGCTTCTGAAGGAAGTGGGGGAGATGATGACTTTATCCACACCAATAAGTTCATTTTGGTGGATAAAAGTGGGGTTATTCGTGGATATTATGATGGAACAGATACAGAAGATGTCAACCGTTTACTAGTGGATATTAAAATATTGAAATTAGAGTATCCTAGAAAGAAAAAAGGAGTGATGTAGATCAACAATCATGCAGTATAATTACCATTGCATTGTATTGATTTTTTCTTCAAAAACTAAATTCAAACAAAATGTCTGAACAAAGCTTACTATCAAAAGAACAATTTTTATCTAAACTGGTCGTATTTGTATCAGGTTTGGTGACTTTGTTGGTCATTTTAACCTTCAATATCAGTCCACCAGCAATCGAAACGGACTTTAATTTTAAAATACTTCCTAAATTTCATGCAATACTTAACCTTTGTGTGTCTGTATTACTGATTTTAAGCTGGTATTTTATTGTCAATAAAAAGATAACTGCTCATAAAACCTGTAATATATTAGCCTTGGTACTTTCAGCGATCTTTTTGATTTCTTATACGATTTATCATACTTTTACCGAATCGACTAAATATGGTGGTGAAGGGGTGCTTAAAATCATTTATTATATCATTTTGATCTCTCACATCATTCTAGCAGCCATCATTTTGCCGATTATCTTATTTACCTTCATGAGAGCTTTCTTAGGACAAAATGAAAAACATCGCAAGATTGCTAAATGGACGATGCCACTTTGGTTATATGTCTCTATTACAGGGGTTTTGGTCTATTTGATGATTTCTCCTTATTATTGATTTTGAGTCGTATGTAATTGATGGATTAATTTATATGTAGGAGTTAATAATTTAATTTTTTTGTTTACGTGTAAAGTTTGGTTTATTATTTATTTTTAGTATATGAATAGCCCTCTATACTATTTCTTATAACCAAAATCATGTAAACATGAAAACCAAATTGTTATTTATCGTATTATTGTCTTTCTGGACAACGATTTTCCTATCTTGTAATGATATACAGGAAGAAAATTTAACTATTAAGAGTCATAAGACAAAAATTGAGGAGGAATTACAAAAAGAAGAACTAACTATTTACTCATCTGATGCTTTTTTGAACGAAATGGAGCATTTTGATGATGTGACTTTTCCTGTATTAGTGGAAACACCAGAAGAAGTTTATACAGTAAATGAGGAGGAGGTAAAAAAGATGGAAGGGGAAGGATTAGCCAAGTCAATTTATGGGCAGACCTTTAAAATAAAAATATATAATCCTTATTTGATGCAAGCGGCAACTGGGAGTAGTACTTGGACTCCTCCTAGCCACCACAGACCTTGGGGAGGAGATTGGGCAGGAGATTTATGGAGAAGTAGTGGTAGTGGAATAAATTATGGCAATACTTGTAATCGAAATATATTCTTGAGTGCACAAATATTTAATTATTCGGGAAATTATTTTGATGCATTAAAAGGTAAAGTTCATGCTGAACAGTCTGCTTGTAAAAGTGGGAATATTTGGGATGGGGGTTCTGTACAAATCATAAAACTATATGGAAAAAAGAATAATCAATGGCTTTATTTAGGATGGGTATTATTTGCTCATTTAGATCCTAATAGTCTTGTATATAGTGAAGGCGATGATTTTATTATTTCTTGGGGATTTCACAAGGGGACAGTTCATTTAGGAAAAATTTATGATGGTTATGATAATAGCTGTTCTAAAAGTTGTCATTTGCATTTTGAGATGGATGCGGTAGGATGGTCAAACGATAACCTAAATTCAAATGACTATAATATAGAATGGAATGAGCGTATTGCTTCCATGTATTTTTGGATGCCTTTATAGTGATGGAACAGAAATAAAATTAGTGGACAAAATAAATTGGAAATAATAGTTATAAATTTGTCTCTATTTCTAAACCTAGTATTGGTAAAACCTTGTTTTACTAATACTAGGTCATTACATTGATAAACTTATATCAAATTCAATAAGAGATATTCGGTTTTATATGATATCAATAATTGAATAGGTATTAATCTAATAATAAATGAAAAACACGATTAAATATAGCCTATTAAGTGGGTTACTTTTTTTACTAAACATAAGCACGATTTTCGCACAATGTCCGATGTGTAGAGGAGCAGCCGAAGCTAACCTCAAGGAAGGAGGAACTCATGCCTTGGGACTCAATACAGGCATTATTTACCTATTTTTAATCCCCTATATTTGTGTCATGACATTGATTATAGTATGGTGGTGGAAAAATAGAAAAAGTGTGCCTAGTACTTAAAATATACATTGTTTTTGGTAAGCTATAAAAGCCTTAGTAGATGGGGTATATTATTGATGATTAGCCCATAATTTATTAAGCCAATGCCGCCAATTTTGCTCCAATAAGGCTACCTATGGCAACGCCCATACCACCCATTTTAGCTCCAATCAAGACCCGATCACTTAATCTTCTTACAATAGGTCGTTTATTTTCATTAAATCCCATAATTCCTGCCCATTGATGAGCAATTTCAAAAGGAGTATCAGGTAAGATGTATTTTTCAAGATGTACTTTTAAAGTAGCTATAATTTTAGTCGTTGTTTTCAATTCTGTGCTAGTCTCTCCTGCAAAATCTACATTACGTCCCCCACCAAAAATGACCCGATTTTCAAAGTTTCTAAAATAAAAATAACCCTCATCATAGTGGAAAATACCTTTAAAAGGAAGGTTTGGAATAGGATGCGTTACAATGACCTGCCCTCGACCTGGTTGCACATCCATTTCTGGAAGTAATTGAGCAGCAAAAGCATTGGTGCAAATATAGACCTGTGCTGCTTGGAAAGTAATAGGACTAGGAGAAGAAAGACTCGATTTGACTTGTATATTAACTGTGCTTGACTTTTCCTCAAAATGCGCCACACTTGCTCCATTAATGACGATAATACCTTTAGCAAGAGCCAAATGAAGTAAAGCACGCATCATTTTCCCCGTATCAATTTGCCCTTCACAATGATTGACGATTAAAGCTTGGGCAAAGGGGGGATGAAAGCGGAATTTGGTGAGCAAATCATTGTGTAAACTAAATGCTTTTTGCTGAAGTAAGGGCTGCAATAAATCATTAATTTTATCTAGAGATTCCAATGCCTTCATATGTGGTGCAGCAAGCAATTCATAACTGCCCAATTCTTGATAATCTATAGCCGTATCTCCCAATCTTTGTCGTAATAATGCCAGTCCAGCCCTTCGATTGACGATTAATCCAAGAACATCTGCTACAGGCATTATCTTTAGGTCTGCTAGTATTTCAGTAAGGCTGCCAATACAGGCGAAGCCAGCATTTTTAGTGCTGGCTCCACTTGGAAAAATCCCCCTTTCCAAAACGAGTATGGATTGGTTAGGGTATCTTTCTTTCAAACTAATGGCAGTAGATAAACCTGTTATCCCACTACCAATAATAATATGATCGTATTGTAAAAACGATTGTTGTTCCCAGAAACTAATCATAGTAATCAATGAATTAGTAACAGTCAAAAAATAAATTCCCTAATCAAAATCGGGAGCTTATTTTTCACTCGTCATTTAGTGGATTAACCTAACCCATAAGCGGATACATTAACAAATAAGTTGCTGCTCCAGCAATGTAACCTATTAATGCCAGCCATGCAATCTTTTTCAAGTACCAGAAAAATTCGATTTTCTCAATACCCATAATCGCTACACCAGCAGCAGAACCAATGATCAACATACTTCCACCTGTTCCAGCACAATAGGCCAAGAATACCCATAATTTAGAGTCCATTGGATATTGTTCTAAAGAGTACATTTTCATCGAAGCGGCAACCAATGGTACATTATCTACAATAGAAGAAAGCACACCAATGACCATCACAATAACATCCATATTACCCAATGTATCATTGAGGAAGGTAGCCACATAACCTAGTGTACCAATAGAAGACAAACAACCTACACCAGCCAAAATACCAAAGAAGAATAAGATACTAGCCATATCTACTTTGGTCAAAGCTTTTAGTGGAGAGAATTGCTTGCGTTCAGCATACGTTTTGCGATTGTGTAAGATTTCGGATAATGCCCAAAGAAAGCCTAAACTTAGGAACATACCCATAAAAGGAGGTAGATGTGTAACCGTCTTGAAAATAGGAACGAAAATCAATCCACCAACACCACAACAAAGGATTAGCATCCGTTCAAAAGGCGTTGTTTTAAATTCCGTTTTGACCTCCATTGGCGAAAAATCTCCCTTGAAATAGGTAGACATAATCGCAAGTGGGACAAGCATACAAACCAAGCTTGGAATGATTAATTTAAGAATAATATTCGTTACAGAAATACATTCCCCAATCCAAAGCATGGTTGTTGTCACATCACCTATCGGACTCCATGCCCCACCAGCATTAGCGGCTATAACCACCATACTGGCAAAATAGAGCCTAGATAATTTATCGTCTGTGATGAGTTTACGTAACAGGGAAGCCATTACAATAGCAGTCGTCAAATTATCCAAAGTTGCGGAAAGGAAAAAGGAAAGAATAGATACAATCCACAGCAGTTTTCGTTTATTTCGAGTTTCTATCTTACTGGTTATCAGGTGAAAGCCATCGTGAATATCAATCAGTTCTACGATGGTCATCGCCCCAAGTAGGAAGAAGAGGATGTTAACGATTTCTGGTATATGGTGTTCAAGTTCGTGGATTACATGATGATAGTGTTCGCTTCCACTACCACTGAGCGCGAAAACAGCCCAAGTCAATACCCCTAGTAGCAATGCAGGAGCCGCTTTGTCAATTTTAAGCGGATGCTCTAGGGTGATTAGCAAATAGCCAATCAAAAAGATGGTAATAATAATAAATTCCATACTTATTAATTTAGCAAGGCTTGATGGTCTGTTTGCTGCTTAATGCTTGTGGGTATGGGGATGCCATAGGTAAAAACACAATCGAATGCATTCAAAACCAATCGAAGCTGAAGTGTATCTTATTGATAATGGTACAAGAATAGAAAAGAATCTATCTGTTTTTATCCATTATCTGATAATAGGTTAGTTAGATATTGTTCTATGATTTAATGTGAAGATGTCTTTTACCGAATTTTATAAAGCTTCGGCAAAGACCGTGCAAAAATATGAAATTATAAAGCTTTGACCTAATTTTGAAG
>JAHDFT010000154.1:9293-10959 GCA_020628015.1 Bacteroidota bacterium | reverse complement strand
CTATAATATTGACCGATGAAAATATCTAATTCAAACTAATTTCCCTAAATTTGCCCCATGCAAAAAGCACAGGATATAGATAAAATCATGACGCTAATCAATGACTTACCAAGCGTCAATCTATTGGCAACAAGAAATCGAAGCTTTATTCTTTCCTTTTTGATTCAGACTTTCAAACAGGTGAGTCAGGTAGCAGTTGTAGAGGAAAAATTATTGATTCAATTATCCGATTATCTCGAAGCAGAAAAACTGGAAGAAGATGAAGAACATGAGGTGAGTTTAGCAGATACTTATGAAATTAAGGCGAAAAAATACATTCGACAATGGACAAATAAAGGTTTTTTGACCAATTATGAAGGAGAAAATGGGGAGATTTTCTATGAATTATCCAGTCATGCCCATAAAACGATTGATTGGGTCTTTAGTTTGGAGAAAAAAGAATTTGTAGGTACAGAATCCAAGTTCAAAACCATTTTTAACCAACTCAAAGAACTAGTAGAATTTACCAATGAAGATAAAGAGAAACGGATCGCCATTTTAGAAGCCCGAAAAGCGGCAATAGAGCAAGAAATTGAGGATTTGAAAACAGGAGAGGCATTGACCGTATACGAAAACTATGAAATCATTCCTCGATTTCAGCAACTCAATCAATCTGCGAAAGAATTATTGTCGGATTTCAAAGAGGTAGAAGACAATTTCAAGGACATTACCAAAGAAATCTACCAAAAACATGCAGATGCCAGCCTATCCAAAACCAATGTGCTAGATTTTACCTTTGATGCGCTTGATGAATTACAAGAAAGTGAACAGGGAAAAAGTTTTTATGCTTTCTGGGAATTTCTACTCATTCAATCCTCCCAAGAGGAATGGAACGTATTGGTAGAAGCTTTGTATTCAACCTTGACAGAAAAAGGGATTGAAGTAAAAGATACCTTCCTTAAAAAGATGAAGCAGCATCTACATTTGGCAGGTAAAAAAGTGTATGTGGCTAATGATAAAATGGCAACTAAATTGAGTCGGATTATTGGCGAAAAAGGAGATGTGGAAAAAGAGCAAACCAAACGAGTCATTGAAGCCATTAAAATCGCTTTAACCAAAATTGCCAAAGCAGGTCATCAACCTAAAATTGAGTTAGAATTGGATACAAAAGCAGCGATCAAACTCATCCTAGAAAAAAAGCTGACCTTTAGCCCTACAGAAAAAATCGAATACAATGAAATGCCACAATTGGCAAGCGATGATTTACAGACAGCCACCCAAATGGAAAAACTATTCAATCAGGTAATCATTGACCGAAAAATATTGAGAAGCAATATTAAAAAGCAATTGGCACAACAAAAGCAAATGACCCTATTAGAAATCATCAATGCTTGTGGAGGCATTACAAAAGGATTAGCAGAAGTTTTTGGTTATTTTAGCATTCTCAAAGAATACAAAACAGTATTTAATGAAGATAGTAAGGAATTGATCATTTTTGACCATGCTAATCAAAAAGGCATTAAAGTCCCTCAAATAATTGTTACCATATGAACACATTACAAGATCGGGTAAAACCCTATGCTAAAGCGGTGGTAAGATTGCTGAAAGGAGATGTAGAAAGCAATGACAAACAATGGGAAACGATTGTCACCTATCAAATAGAAATCGAAAATTACATCAATCAAAT
>JAHDFT010000154.1:0-9193 GCA_020628015.1 Bacteroidota bacterium | reverse complement strand
ATGAACGAAGGTAGCCACCTCAATAACCGAAAATATCGAGTCAAAAAAGTCATCAAAGAAAAGGTGACTTTGGATGTATTAAGTGATTTCAAGGAAAAATTAGATGCCTATGTACAGTCTATTTGATACCAAGTCAACAGCAATTGGATTCCGACTCCAATACATGGAGATTTACAATTGGGGAACCTTTGATGGGCAAGTATTCCGAATCGCCCCGAATGGCAATAACTCCCTTTTGACTGGTGCCAATGGTTCAGGAAAAACAACCTATATTGATGCCCTATTGACCCTCATGGTTGCCACCCAGAAAGATCGTTTCTACAACCAATCATCAGGAGTCAAGAAAAAAGGAGATCGAACAGAGGAAAGTTATGTTTGTGGGCATTATGGAGACATTCAAGAAGAAGGAAAAACGAGGTCTACCATCCAAAAATTGAGAGATAAAAGAACCTACTCCATTTTACTAGCCAATTTTACCAATGCGGAGGACAAAACCATCACCCTTTTTCAAGTAAGATGGTTCCTAAATGGACAATTAAAACGAGTTTTCGGAGTTGCCAAAAAAGCATTAAGCATTGAGAAAGATTTTTATCCATTTGACAATAAGGGCAATTGGAAAAGACGATTGGATAAGGAATACAATGTAGGAGCTAGAAAATATGTAGAATTTATCAATGGGCCGAAAAAATATGGCGCAAGGATGGTTTCCTTATTTGGTATGCGTTCCCCCAAAGCATTGAGCTTATTCAATCAAATTGTAGGGATCAAGGTACTAGGAAATTTGGATGAGTTCATTCGTACCAATATGTTAGAAGAACAGCAAGCGGAGAAGGAATTTATCCAACTCAAAGAGAGTTTCTTGACCTTAATGGATGCCAAAACCAATATTGAAAAAGCGAAGGAGCAAATTACCCAATTGCAACCCATTAATCAACAAGCCAATCAATTAGCAGGGGTTAAAAATAATATTCAAGATAAAACATACATCAAAGACCTCTCAATCATTTGGTTTGCAGAAAAAGGGATTGAATTGAGTCAAGAGATGCTTCGAAAAATAGAGCAAGAAAGACAACAAGAGGAGAATGCTTTAAATCGAGTCAAGGAGAAACAAGAGGAACTTAGAGCCACAGAGCGATCTTTGTCTATACAAATTGAAAAAGATGAGGTAGGGCAGCAAATTCGGAATTTGGAAAGAGAAATTCGCTCACTCACCAAACAAAAAGAAAGCCGACTCAAAAAGCTAAACAGATATAGTAGGGAGGCAGAAGCATTGAGCTTAGACCAAAATCCTAGTGAAGCTATTTTCTATGAATCCAGAGAGTTGGCCAAACAACAAAAAAGGAACTGTGAAGATCAAATTATAGATATTGACAACGAGCTTTTCGAACTCAAAAAGCAGGAAGAAAATCTAGCAATACGTATAGAGGAAATCGCTGCAATGATTCATACCTTACGGAAAAATAGAAACAATATTTCTGGTAGATTGGCAGAGATTCGAGAGGAGATCATGTATGCAGTAGGCGCAGAGCGAGGAGAAATTCCCTTTATTGGAGAATTACTTAAGGTAAGAGAGGAGGAAAGAAGCTGGGAATCTGCTATAGAGCGTTTACTACACAATTTCGCCTTGGGTTTGATTGTACCAGAAAGGTATTATGATGCCATTAACAACTATGTCAATGCGACTAATTTGCGAGGGCGAATTGTGTATCACCGTTGCCAAAACGAAATCCTACAACATCACCTAAGTCCGCCAAGAAATCGCCATGCCTTGCATTATAAATTGGACTATAATACCAAAAGTCAATACTGGGAATGGGTAGAAAAGCAGATTATAGAACGCTTTGATTATATCTGTACCCAAAATCTCCATGAATTTAGAAATTACAATAAAGCCATTACCCTAAACGGTCTGATCAAATCAGGAAGAGGACGACATGAGAAGGATGACCGGAAAAAGGTATTAAGCAGAGACAATTACGTTTTGGGTTGGGACAATAAGGAAAAATTGCGTTTTCTAAAGTTGGAAATGAATACCTATAAACAAGAACAAAATGAATTAAAAACGCAGATCAAGGAGAAGAATAAGACCAAGCGAAATTTAGCCAAAAAACGAGATGCTTACCAGAGCTTTTACAGTTCTTTTACTGATTTTGATGAAATCAATTGGAAAACTTATGCCCAAGAGATTCAAGATAAGACGGAGAAAAAAGAACTACTAGAGCAAACCAATAACCGAGTAAAGGAACTACAGCGTCAATTAGCGGAAGTTAAAACGCAGTTGAAGGAATTGATTACTGAAGGGGAAATCTTATTGAAAAGCATTGCGAAAAAAGAGAATCGCATTGAGCAATTGACGGAGGAGTTGGAGGAATATCGAAATATATTGCAAATCGTTCCAGAAATAACAGATAAGGCTATAGGCTATCAAAAGTTATTATCGGCATATAAATATTTGGCAGAGATAGATTATGCCACTTATAAAAAACAGCAAAATACTTTTCGAGAAAAGAATCGCTCCCAGATCAAAAAGCTAGAACAAGAGAAGATCAAAATTGAAAATCGACTACGAGATTTAGTGCGTAAATTCAAAAATCCTTCTGAGCATATTAATCAACGCTTCAAAGACTGGCGTTCGGATGTACATCGTTTACCCGATGATATTGAATACATCCAAGAATATCAAAATTTGTTGGCATCTTTAGAAGCAGAAAACCTACCCAAATTCGAGAAAAAGTTCAATGAATACCTCACCCAAACCATCATTCACAAAGTTGGTGATTTCAAGCTCTTTTTCGATAATTGGGAAAGCAATATCAAAGACAATATCGCAGCACTTAATGAGGCACTTTTTCACATCAATTTCAAAAAGTCCCCTCAAACCTATATCCAACTAATCGCCCAAGCACATTTTACCCAAAACAGCCGAAGATTTAGAAAACTCCTGAAAGAAGCCATACCCGATTTTGCACGAGTCAATAAAAGTATGGATTATCGAAAAACGCATTTCGAGAAAAAAATCAAACCCCTAATTGATGAATTAAGCGAGGAGCGTTGGCGAAAGGAAGTTATGGATGTACGAGCTTGGTTCAAGTATTATGCAGAGGAGTTTTATAGAGAAAATGGTCAAAAATGGAAATCCTATAAAAATATGGGACAATTATCAGGTGGAGAAAAAGCCCAATTGACCTATACTATCCTCGGTTCTGCCATCGCCTATCAATTTGGATTAACCAAAGGTGGCAAACACAATGATTCCTTCCGATTCATCGCCATTGACGAAGCATTTAAGGCGCAAGATGAGGATAAGGCAAAGTATTTAATGGAACTTTGTCAGCAATTACACTTGCAATTATTGGTGGTGACTCCTAGTGATAATATTCATATTGTAGAACCTTATATCTCCTTCGTTCACTTCATCGAAAGACGCAATGACAAAAATTCTTGGCTCTATGATATGCCGATTGAGCAATTCCAAGAGCAGCGAAAACTTTTGCAAGTGGAGTCAATTGCAAAAGGTGAGCAACAAGAATTACCCTATGAATAAGCACTATGATCACACCAGAAGCCATCAAAACCAAAGCCATTCGCAAGTATAAAGCCTTTTTACAAGCAAAAATACAAGCGGAGGACTCCTTTTTTCCTTTAATCATTCCTGCGAATAAACAAGTCAGCAAAGAATTGATACAGTTTCAGAGGGAAATGGCACAATTGGTCAAATATTCAAAAGCGGAAAAGGGCTTTGGTTATACGGTGGATTTCCAAAAACGGCAAACCAAAAAATACGGCTTACAAAGTTTACCCCAGCAAATCTATTTTGAATCAGAAAAAGACTATTTACAGTTTTTAGGCAAGGAAAAAGAAGTTGCCGAATTACTAAAGCTCCATCAAATAATACTACATCATTTTCCAGAATTGGAAGCATGGGCATTACAATATCCCCTAAAGCTCATTAGCTACCTCAAAGAATGGGATGATCTACTCAGAGTATTGCATTATTTTAAACAACATCCACAACCCAATCTATACATTAGAGAATTACCTATTGAAGTACACACCAAATTTATAGAGCAACATAAAAAAATACTCCGAGAGCTATTAGAAATCGTCATTGCTCCTTATGTCCATGAAAACGCCAAGACTTTTGAACAACGTTTTCACTTAAAATATGCCGAAAGCCTGATCCGATTTAGAATATTAGATGAGGAAATCAGCCAGTACTTTTTGAAGGGAATAGATGATCTAGCGGTTTCTATATCTATTTTTCAACAATTGGATATACCGATCAAGAAAGTCTTTATTGTAGAAAATAAAACCACCTTTCTAACTTTTCCACAGCAAGCAGAGACGATGGTGATTTTTGGAAGTGGCTTTAAGGTAGGGGAGCTTAAAGTTGTTACTTGGTTAAAAGATAAAATCATTAAGTATTGGGGAGATATAGATGTACAAGGCTTGCAAATTCTAGCACAAGTACGCATGTATTTTCCCCAAACGGAAAGCTTTTTAATGGATAGGGAAACATTCGATCAATTTCAAGAAAGGGATAGGGGGACACCGAGTAAGGTTAATATGCCTAGTCAATTAACACCTGCCGAACAGCAGCTTTATCAATTACTACAAATCAATAATTTACGTTTAGAACAAGAGAAGATTCCACAATGGTATGTGCTGAAGATATTGGGAATAAAATAATGATAGACCAAAAACAAAAAAGCCTCCAAAATCAAATGATTTTGAAGGCTTTTTTTGTGGTGCGGGACGGAATCGAACCGCCGACACAAGGATTTTCAGTCCTTTGCTCTACCAACTGAGCTACCGCACCAAAAGCTTCTGATAATTGAGTGGTGATCACTACATTTCCAAAGCGAGCGTAAAGGTAATTCCTTTTTCTACATTATGCAATGTTTTTGAGAAAAAAATAATTCCCTTTACGCATTTTTTCTTGCTTTAATTTTGAATGATGAATAATGATTATCCATTATTCTTTCATGCAGAGTGGTTTGGCTTCTGTAATTCCTTTTTTGAAATTTTCTATACCACTATCTAAATAAGCTTTAAATTTATCCTTATTAGGTGTATAGCCGATAGGCTTTTTCTTCAACATATCACCATCAGGAGTCAATAAGACATAATAAGGTTGTGCATTAGTCCCATAGCATTCTGCCTGAAGCTTCATCCACTTATCGCCTACTGTTTTTAAAGTCTTTTCTCTTCCTCTATAATCTGTATATTGGATACGTTCTTTTTCTGGAAGATCCAAACGTTCATCAACATAGAGCGAAACAACGACATAATCATTTTTCAATTTCTCAATCACCCCATCTTCTGGCCAAACATTTTCTTCCATTTTACGACAATTCACACAAGCCCAACCTGTAAAGTCGATAAAAATAGGCTTGCCTTCCTTTTTGGCAATATCCATTCCTGTATCCAAATCATGTACACAAGGTAAATCCAAAGGACAATGTGCGCTCTCCTCACCATGACTTCCATCTGCTAGATGACTTGCGCCACTCCAACCAGCTTTGTAACTGTAAAATTCTGGTGGAGGGAAACCACTAATTAAGCTCAAATTACCACCAAATAAACCACTACCCAAATAAGCTGCAAATCCAAAGAAAAGAGTCGCTAAACCGATGCGAATTGGATGTAATTTTTTGATTGGGCTATCATGTGGAAATTTAATTAGACCTAGTAAGTAAATACCAGCCAATACAATAGGAATGATCCAAAGCACCAAGAAGGTTTCTCGCATAATCAAGCCCCATTGTTCTACTAAGTCTGCATTAGACAAGAATTTGAAGGCTAAAGCCAATTCGATGAATCCTAAAACCACTTTTACTGTGTTGAGCCATCCACCAGATCTTGGTAAAGAATTTAACCAACCAGGAAAAGCTGCAAATAGTGCAAATGGAATCGCTAAAGCTAAGGAGAAACCAAGCATTCCTAATACCAAACCTGTTGTCTTACCATGTACTGCCCCTTCTACCAATAAAGTACCAACAATAGGCCCTGTACAAGAAAAGGAAACAAGCGCAAGGGTAGTTGCCATAAAGAAAATACCTAAGTATCCACCTCTTTCCTCTGCCTCTGCTGATTTATTCATTAACCAAGAAGGCAAAGAAATTTCATAGTAACCAAAGAAAGAAAAGGCAAAAACTAAAAATATAATGAAGAAGGCAATATTAATCCAAGGATTGGTTGCCATCTGATTAAAGACTTCATGACCAAAAACACTAGTCAATAAAAGACCGAAACCTACATATATAGCGATAATAGATAAACCATAAACAATTGCATTGGAGATTCCTTTAGCTTTACTAGAACTACTTTTGGTAAAATAACTTACCGTCAAAGGAATCATTGGGAAAACACAAGGGGTTAATAATGCTAGGAAACCACCCAATAAACCACCAAAGAAAATACCCCAAGGCGTAGAAGCGTCTTTCTCATCAGAGCTATTGTTTTTTGCTGCGCCGCTCTGATCGGCGCTGACTACCTTTCCCAAGCTAAATTCAAAATCCTCATTAGTAGGCGGTAGACATTTTTCATCATCACAAGTCATAAAACGCACATGACCACCAATCGTCCCACCTGGCTTTTTCAAACGTACTTTTTGTTGGAAAACCACTTCTTTAGCAAACTTCTGTACTTCCATCTCAAAAATCGGATCATAACCAGATTTTTTATGACTACTGATCTCTTTAGGTGTTTTATCCACCAATTCTAAATCACCATTAGGATTAAGATTAATAGAAGTAGGTAATGGTCCACCTTCATCCAAATGTTGAGAATAGATGTACCAGCCATCTTGTAGTTGAGCGGTAAATTTTAGTAGATACTCATTATTTCCTAATGCTTGGTGATCGAAAACCCAAGTTACTGGCTCATGAAAACCACCAGCACCGCCAGCAGGATCAGCAAATGCATTGGCATCATAAAGATCTGCATCATTCGCATCGGCTGTTGCGCCTTCATCACTAGCAGAACCATCCGCTAAAGCTGTTCCCTCAGTTGATTTACTGACGATTTTAGCAATATCTTGTTCTTCTTTATTTTTCGCAAAAGGCTTGCGACGATTGGCAGGTGGATTGAAATGAACCGTTGAATCTTTTGGCAAATGACTTACCGCAGGGATATTGTCTTCTGCTTGTTTCTTTTTGCCTTTACCATTATCTGCAACAGCAGCATTACTAGTCGTTTTACCACCACTAGTCGTACTGGCTTGTTTTTGATTCTTTGTTGATGTAGCTGCTGTAGCTTTTTGAGTAGTTGTACTAGCAATATTTGATTTTGAACTATTACTAGGTGACTTTTCTGCTAAAGCAGGTTTAGAACTATTTTGACTTTTAGTACTTTTTGAGGCACTTTGAGCTTGAATAGCATTGGCTTTTTTCTCCTGTTTACTAGCATTATTACTATAAGGACGAATATTAGAGGCTGATGAACTAGTTGTCTTCTGTGTATTTATACTAGGTTGTTGAACCGTTTTGCGATTAGGTCTGGAAGGAACTGTCTTCTTGACCGTAGTACTCGTTGAGGAAGACTTTGCTCGACCACTTTGATTAGGCTGTGTCGTAGGAGCTGGTTGACTAGAAGGCGCAGGTTTGGGAGCTACCTTTGGTGCTGGTGGCGGAGGAGCCACTTTTTTAGGACTTACCGTAGGCTTAGGCGCAACAGTAGGTTTGTCTGCGGCTTTATTAACCAAGCTTACCGAAAATTCTTCATCCAGTTTTACACAGCTCTCATCATTACACGACATATACATCAAAGGTATTTTCAAATCAAGCTTAGGCTTGCTACTTTTTACCTTTGCTTGGAAAGTCACTTTGCCACTATATTTACGCACAAATGTTTCAAAAATAGGATCCACACCTTCCTTTACCTTTCCGATTTCCTTGATTTTACCCAAGAGCTTTACATCTCCATTTTGAGAGAAATCAAATTTACTAGGTAATGGACCTCCTGGTTCTAATTCTTGTGCATAAAGAAACCAACCATCATCAATTTTAGCATTAAAATCAATCTGGAATTCATTATTGCCTAGAGGCTTAACATCTGTAGACCATTTTACGGGGTCTTTCATCTGTGCTGTGCTAGAATTAGCATATAACAGGAAGAATACAAAATAAATTAGGAAGTGTAATCTCATTGTATATTGAATTTATATTTTTTGCGGTATCGTAATGATAATAACAGAGTGGGTAAGGGAAAGTTTATAGTTCTAAGATATTTGGGGGTGAGTTTGTAATTGGGGTGATATATCTTGTCTTCCAGCCCTGAAAGGGCAAAAGCAATAGCGTAGGGCATCGCCCTACGAATAAACGGAGATATGCACTCAGCCCTGAAAGGGCGAAAGCCAAACCAAATAATTAGTCGATGTGTCCAGTATTGAATTGGTGGTCAAGCCTTTGTCCACACGGCTTTTGCCCTTTCAGGGCTTATATAGGACACTTAATTTTTCATAGGGCGATGCCCTATGCTAATGCTAATGCCCTTTCAGGGCGAAAGAAGATATACCCCCAATTATCTTAGAACTAGGAAAGTTTATATTCAAAAATAATGGATGATGAAGAAAAAGAATAAATGTCTGTTTATTTACTGAATTTCTATAAACAGTCTAAAATATCATTACTTCTTTTGGACTTCATTCGTCTATTATCTGAATTAGGAATGCTCTCCTTTTTCACAAAAATAAGCCTATTCATTTAATAAGTAAAATGATTAACGTAAATTAACGGCACAAATACCTGTTTTGTTGTTGATAGTCAATGCTTTGTGTGCAGATATAAAAAAATGTAAGTGTTGAGCTATTTGGCTTGTGCTGAATTACGTTTTTTTGATAAAGTGCTTATTTTCAGGTGCTTGTGTTGATATGCTTTAGGAAATAGTGTCAATAACTGTTAAGATAGTTAAAAACAGTAGTAAAAATAGCAGTTTTGTTGTTTAATTCCATATAAATTATAACATAACATAAAAAAACATGCCAATTAAAATTAGGGCATGTCAAGAATATAAATCATTAGAGTGCATGACATATTATTGGGGGGAGGGTGTAATCCTTATTATGAGGGTCTTATACTTAGACTTGGGTATGTTAGCTATTTTTCTTAATGACCGCATAGCGGTCACAGTACGTTAGCCAATAAAAGTCCCCCCCAACACCTCGACCCTAGCAGGGTAGGGTGTTCAAAAT
>JAHDFT010000153.1 GCA_020628015.1 Bacteroidota bacterium | reverse complement strand
TTTTCAAAAGAAGGATTCGGAATAAGGGAGGTGACATTAGTACCACCTGTACTACCAGAGCCTAAGTCTATACAGCCACAAGCTTCTACTGTAGTAGATGCGGTTCCACAAGTTCCATTAGAGAAAGTAACCTCTAATTCAATCGTACCATCATCTGTTATTGCAGCATTGTAGACAGCTCCTGTAGCACCAGGAATTGGTGTGCCATTTAAAGACCATTGATAACCTGTAATGCTGGCATCTGTAGGTCCAGTAAAGATATAACCGCCTGAATTACAATCACCACTAACGGTAATAGCAGTCTCGAATAAAGCTGTTTCATTAACGACAAAATTATCGTAAAAATAATAACTCTGTGGATGAGTAGTTGCCACACTCGAACCAGGGGTACAAGGAGGTCCTATAACAATTGCTGCATAGTTTTGTGTAGGGGTAAATGTAAAGGTAGTAGGTACCCATGTTTCTGGCGCACCTGAAACAGTAGTGCTTGTAATTTGTGTATAATTGGCATCAGGACAACGAGGGTCACTATAAGGTAGGTTGGCACAGCTTGTTGTTCCATAAAGGACAATGGGATAAGGAGAAACGTAATAAGTATTATTTTCGCCAAATCCTACATTAAATGTGAAGCTATAAGAGGTACCAGCAACTAAAGGAGTGGTCAGGCATTTTCCCATAAATTCTGTAACCCCAAAGTTAACCGCCCCTCCAATAAAGCCATTGCCATCAATACTATTCACTAGGTTTCCTGGGGCAATAAAAGTACCATTTCCTAGAAAACCACAAGTATTCATATAGTCTAAGGAAACCCCAGTAGACGCATCATTCCATTGGTTGAGGCACTCATCGACATCTGCAACCCCATCTGGACAACAGGAGTAGTCTTCAAAAGAGGGGTCGGAAAATAAGGAAGGTGGGGTTTCACTGACATCACTCAAAGGCACACATTCACAAGGCAATACCTCTATCTCTTCCACTCCACAACGTCCATCATCGAAATTCACTTGTACTTCAAGTGTACCATTATCACTTGAAGCAGCCGTATAAGTCGAGCCAGTAGCTCCAGCAATTGGATTGCCATTTAAAGACCATTGATAGCCTGTAATACTAGCATCTGTTGGTCCAGTAAAGACATATCCACCTGAATTACAATCTCCACTTACCGTCACATCTCCGCTAAATGCTGTAGTCTCATTAACAATTAATTCATCTACAAAGTAATAACTATTGGGTAGATTTGAATTAGTAGTACCAGGCGTACAAGTAGGACCAATTATTATTGTGGTATAGTTTTGAGCTGCTGTAAAAGTGAATGTAGCTGGCGCCCAAGTCTCTTGTGCACCACTTACTGTAGCTGTAGCAATCATATCAAAACTAGTAGGTGGGCAAGTAAAACCAGCAAATGGAATATCTGTACAACTAGTGGAACCAAATACAGCAATATTAGCTGGTGAGGTATGTGGGTAGCTTTCAGTACCTACTCCAAAACCTAGGTAGAACTCTAAAGTGTAACTGATTCCAGTAGTCATTGGAGCAGTTAGACAAGCTCCAATAAACTCTTGGTAATTTCCGTTAGCACTCGCATAGAATCCAGCAAATCCACTACCCCCATTAGGAATGCTATTGACCAAATCCCCTGCATTTACTGGACTACCATCTTCACCCACAAAACCACAAGTATTGTGATAATCTGAAGTGGCATCAGAAGCTTGAATCCAATCATCTGCACAATTCAATTGAGAATAAAAATCTGGACAACAAGAATTGTTTTCAAAAGAAGGATTGGGAACAAGGGAGGTGACAGTTGTACCTCCAGTAATATCGCTTAAAGGCACACATTCTTGTGCTATAGCTACACTTGTTAGTAATACAAGCAATAAAGCAAGGGATAATCTAAATTTTTGCAATAAATAGTTTTTCATAAGGCAATAATTGTTGGTTTGAGTAATATATAGATATTGTTTATTGGCTAGGTAGACATAATTTTCCCAGGCCCAAATAAGATAGTGTACAGATAAAAGAAGTACATTACTATCTATATTCTGGAATAATAGTTAACCTAATTCTGGATTTTTTACTTGATTGTTATGTGTTGGGTTTGAGTAAGAAAAGGTAAATTCAAACAACTATAAGTATAAAGAAGAGGGGAATTATAGCTTTTATGGAAAGCCTATTGTCTAGTTGGTAAAAAGGATGTTGACTGTTAAATTAAAGGTTAGGAACAAGTTATTTTTTACTGTTCCTTATAATATAAAATAGTGTATTGCTTAAGGATGAGGGATATCAGACCATAGGATAGAAAGAAAATATTAGAAAATGAATTATGGACTAATTCTATTCTATCCAAAAGGTAATAATAGCAAGGATTATTCTTGCTATATATTTAGATATAGTTTAAAATAAAGAATGTTTTGTTCACTTGTTCCTAAGCTGAAATGCACATATATAATACAATACAACTAAATATTGTTTCTCTTTTGACAACTAATAAATAAGATTAATAAACGGTTAGCGTGTTTAAAATAAATTCCGATAGAGAGAACGTTTCTTAAATTTGATTTTGCAACTAAAATGGATAGGATGTGAAACTAAAGGGGGAATAGCTCTATGCATGTAAATCTAATTATAAAGATTCAAAATGCCTAATTATTGATTGTCTTTTTATAAAAAAAAATGAATTTTATTTTTTTTTATTTTATTTTATTTGATGTTTCTTGATTTTAAATTAAGTATTTTAAATATTTTGATTTTATTGTAATAGTTTTTTTAGAATGAAAAAGGACTTTTTAAAAGGAGTTTTATTTTATTTCTGTTTCATCACTTAGGACTTAGGAACGAGTGAAAAATAAGTACTAAATTTATCAATCAAAATAGTAATTTATTTTTTTACTATTCCTTAACATTACTCAATATATTTTAGAGTTTTTATGAAAGAAAAAAGACTTATTCCTCTTTTGTCAAAACTCTAAAATATATTACACACTCCAATCAATATTTGACCAATTGTTTAACAATAGCAGTATCATTCCATTCGACAAATAGGAAGTAAACTCCATTGTTATAGTTGGATGTGTCTATAGACAAATGTCTTTCAGTTGCTTCTTGCAAATCAGTTGTAGTGGTATACATTACTTGGTGATAGCTATCCAATAAATGTATGTTCACTTGTTGATTAGATATGGATTTCAGATATATAGTGGCTGTATTGATTGCTGGGTTAGGAAAGATGTTGATGCTTAAATCATCACAATCTAAATCTGCATCACTAATGATGCTTTTAGCATGATCTATGCTAATAGGTATGGATGGATTTACTTCTCCAATACTTTGTGCTAAAGATAAGATAGGAAGTAATCCTAAAAAAATAATTCCCAAAATCTGGCTTACTGTAGTATTAATTAAAGGCATTGTCCAAAGATTTAAAAAGGTGAAAAAAATAAATAGATTAACTTTGCCCTCTTAATGCCAACTCTTAACTAAGAAGTAACCCAGTAGGAATTTTTTTTTTAAATGACTTGTATGTATCAAGAAATCAAATGTTTGTCGCTTGATTTGAAGAAGAAAAAACTTAACCTTCTGTGTACTAAATATGGTTTAGATAGGATAATAATAACATGTTTTTAATAATGTATTAGTTTTTGAAAAAAAAGATTTATAGACCTGTTATTTTGTTAATTTTTTACTATTACTTTGTTTGGGCTTTAGCAAATAAAGACTTATTTTACCAATCATTATCATAAAGTATTTTGTAAATGGAATATATTTAGTATGTTATCTGATAGCTAATTCAACCTTAAACAACTCATTTAGTATGAATTTTTCTGATTTTAAACCAGGAGATAACCAAGCAATCACACAACTGTTTAAACTATATAAGGCTGAATTTATAGGGTGGGCACAGAAAAAGTGGAAACATGAAACAACTGAAGCCTTGACCTTGTGGATTGATACAGTTCTTGTCTTTAGAAGAAAAGTATGGAGGGGCGATACTTTTGAAGACAGAGCAACACTTAAAACTTATTTATTTGGTGTAGCTACACTAATTAATAAAAAGAATAGATTCTTATGGAATAAACAGCAAAGTTTGGTGCAATTTGTTGATGATATGACCAAATTTCGTTTTGTTAACTTTATCTTTGATGAGAAGGAGGAGGAAATGTTTTTGATTAATGATCGAGTCGATAAGCTTATGAAAGCTTTAAACGAATTGGGCGAAAATTGTAAAGAGATTCTATTACATGCAGATATACACCAATGGAGTATGGAGCGTATAGCCCAACATTTGGGCTATAAAAATGCTAATGTAGTCAAGACAAGGAAGTATAAATGCAAAAAACAACTAATGAAACTACGCTAATTAATAGTTGGCTTTTATTATTACAAAATAAATACTAATTACAAATTCAATATTGTTAAGTATGACTTACTCTGAGGAATACATGCATCGGTTTTTAAGAAAACAACTTCCTGATGAGGAAATGCAAGAATTTATGCAAGAGCTGGCAGAAGATCCAGAATTGAAAGAAATGTTAGCTTTTGAGCGAGATTATCTAGCAGCATTATTGGCATATGATGCAGAAAACTTTAGGTTGGAAATGATGGAAATACATGAATCAGAAGAGAATGAAAATAACAACAATGGGGGAGGGGGATACCCATCTATTAATCTCCCTGATGAACCAGGAATCGCAGATGAAACAGGACTTGATCCTATTTTTGAGAGTCACCCTTTACTAGAGCGAATGGTGAGGGGCAATAATATGTCTGGACATATTGAGCAAATAAAAATAGAAATTGTACAGGAACTATATCCTTCCATTACTGCTTTTCTTCGCTTTAACTTAAATCAACCCTATCTGCAAGGACTTAACTATGAAATTGTAGACAATCAAAATGAAGTAATTAGTACTGGAACCATTCCAGCTCAACAACAACAACATCAAGTTGATATTTCTAATTATAATAAAGGTTTGTACTATTGGAAATTGATGTTGCCAGATGGTGTTTGTGCAGATAAATTTTTGATTCGATAAGTCCTAATTACCACAATACAAAACCTGCCCAGTCTACAGGAGCAAAATCCTTGTGTTGACTCATATTTATTTTGGATTTTTGTAAAGCAGTCGCATAGTCCAATCCATTATCAACAAATGCCCAGAAGTGTTGATTTAACAAACAAGAGGAGCTTTCATAGACATTAAATAGGGTACAAATGATATGAGCCGCTCCACTAAATAGAAAACTTCGGTTAATACCTATTAAGCCTTCACTTTTCTCCAATTTTCCCAAACCACTTTTACAACAACACAAAAATAATAGGTCACAATTGACCTCTAGGTTCCAAATCTCTGCTTCTCTCAATAAATGATCTGCTGCATCAGACTTAGGATGGAAAATTAATCCAGATAAAGCGGATTCTATTTGATTACAATAACCATGCGCTAAGAGTAAAACATGCTTGGACCCTTGCTTCAAGGTGTTTGTAAAGTGGGACTTTGTAGCTTCAAATTCTTTATAAGTAGCTATACTATTTTGATTGATAGAGGATAATAAATTAGGTATATTTTCAGTAGTTAGAGCTGTTTCATGTAAGGGAGGATAATAAGTGTTGCCCACATCAAGCCCTTTTCTATAGATTGGTGCAAAAATAGTTAAGGAATTAAGAAATGTATTCATTGGTCGTTTTCGTTGCATTAATTCAATCAATAACGTTGCAGAATAATGATAAGATATAGTATATTGATGCAATAGATAAGGAAGCTCAGGATAGGTACTGGCCAATGATGGAACAACTAAAGCATCAAATAAGGCTTCAAAAGGAATATAATATAGATGATTATCTGGAATAAGGTAGAGGTGTTTAGTATTGTCTAAATAGGAGCGAATTGGGTGAATCAGTATTTGAGTTAATTCCTGTGCCAGTTCAATATATTGTCGTCTACTAGAAAATAATATAGATTGATTGAATGCGGTGATTTTAGCTTCCAAATTACTAGGGACAATAACTTGTTTCAATACCTGTATTTGGGCATTAACAACAAAAATAAAGATTTGCTGTTGACTGCAAAAGTATTGAATAACCGTACTATTTACAGGTAATTGCTCAGATAAGCTCATTAAGGAAATATACTCCTGTTGATATTTCAAGGAAAAATACTGTAGATTTTGCTTTTCTAGGTGTTGAATAAACCGTTCATAAGTTTCTTGAAATTGAAAATGGGCTTTCTTTAAAGATTCATAGAGTTGAGGTTGACGTTGGATGCCTTCAAATTGCAATTGCTTGATTTGCTTTTCTATTAAGGTCAACTCTAAGCGTAGTCGTTGCTCTTCTTCTATTTCTGCTGCTTGTAAACCTGCATGTTGACGAGCATTCAAGGCACGCAGGCTGGCAAGCAATTGAAAAGATTGACTGCTTTCTGCAAAATGAAAAGCCAAACTCAACCATTTTTTGTCTTGGCTAGTATTATAAAGTAAATAGACAATTTGTATCGCCTTACTATAAATATTACGAAAATAAGCCCCCATCAGAATATAAGCCTCTTTAGTTCGATGACTTCTTCTAAGTTGAGTGATACAATTGACAATCAGTTGATACGTCGTATAGGCATGAAGTAAAGCTGGCTGTTTTTGGTCAAGATTTTGTTGGGCTAAACTTAACCAAGTCTTGCCTTTCAATACCAATACCTGAATCAAAAGTTGATCCCAGTAGGGCAGTTGTGAAGGGTTTTGACAAGGATCAGTAATATTAAAATCATCGACTAAGGCAATAATTGCTTTTTGACAGTAGTTTAATGATTGTTTCAAATCACCTCTTAAACGATAATTTTGCGCTAGGAAAAAGTAATTTCGTCCAATAAAAGGATGATTAGCTCCCCAAGTTTTTTGAACAAAGCTCAAAGCAATTTCACAATCCTTGGCCGCTTCCTGAAAAGCCTTTTTTTGTAGCCAAAAAGTCGTGCGATTTTCTAGTGTGCTCACATATAAGGTAGGCGCAATACAATGATTGGTATCATCAAAACAGTGATCTATGGCTTGCTGGTAATAGCTCATAGCTCTTTCTGAATCGTTCATTTTGTTGAATACAACAGCTTGACAAAGAAAGGAATGACCAAATTTGGGATGTTGATGAGCCAAATGATTTTTGCGAATGCTTGTTGCTTGTTGATAATGATGCAAAGCAGTTTTGTATTCTTGGCGTTTGAGATAGTTATTCCCAAGGTTTTGATGACTATCAGCAATTAAAAGCGAAAGTTCTTTATCAGGTGTAATATGGGTGCTACTAAGTAAAAGTTCTTCTTTAATTTGCAAAGAGTGAATATGGTAATTCATCGATTTGGCAATATCACCCTCATTACCATAATAATTACCCAGATTATTATAAGCAATGGCTATTTTGCGTAAATCATTTGTTCGCTCCCATATAGCCAAAGCTTTTAAAGTATAATCAATTGCTTTTTGATATTGTCGCACTTCATTATAAAAACAACCCATATTGGAGTAGCTATAAGCAATTTGAGGATGATGTTCAGGCAAACATTCTTGCGCTTTTTGTAAAGCTCGTTGTGCCGCCTCATAAGCTGCTTTGAATTGATTACTGGATAGATAAACAGTACTCAACTCATTCTGTAATTGAACGTATTGTAGATGCAAAACCTCAATATTAAGATTGGGAAACGGACTTTGTAGTTGTTGATTATTTTGATGTATGGCATCAGTCAATAGGGCAATTGCTTTAATAGATTGATTTTCTTGGCTTAATTGCCTCACTATGGCAATGAGTGCTTCAATATCAAACATACTTACTTTGTTGAGGGGTCATTGGCTTTTACAATATACCTTTTTCTTTTAACAAATTTGACTCTTGAGTTAATTTGTGTTATCTTATGAAACATTGGACAAGGATTCCTATGGTTAATCCTATATAATATAGTAATCATTACCCTAAACTTAATAAATATTATCTGTCGATGAAAAAAATTATCATTTTACTCAGTTGTTTAATTTTTGCTTATACGGCTTTTGCACAGAAAGACTGCTCTGTTATTTTTCCACAAGGTGTGGATAATTATGAGGGTAAATGTCGAGGAGGTTTGGCACATGGTAAAGGAGTGGCAGAGGGAAAAGATGTTTATAAAGGACAGTTTCGTAAGGGGCTTCCTGATGGTAAAGGTACTTGTGTCTGGGAAAATGGAGACAAATATGAAGGAGAATGGCAAAAGGGGAAAAGACATGGAAAAGGAACTTTTTCTTTTAAAGTGGCGGAACAAGATAGTATTTTAGAAGGAATGTGGGAAAATAATGAATATTTAGGGCCAATTTTACCTAAACCTAGAATCATACAAAAAATTAATGTAGATCGTTACTCTGTCCAGAAAATAGGAAAAGGAACTGGGCTGACCGTCATACTCATGCAAAATGGCTCGACTAATGTAAGGGTGACAGACTTGTTAATAGAAGTGGATTCAGGAAACCAAGGAACCAACTTCATGCCTATTCGTTACGACAATATTGAGTTTCCATTTACTGCGAAAATACGTTATAATACGCCTAATAAACTAGGATCAGCAGATGTTGCGGTTAATTTTGAGGTGAAGGTTAGTGAGCCAGGAGAATGGAAAATTGTGCTGCATAATTAAGTAACAAGCAAAAAATAATTCGGTAGTGTTTGTAAATCTAGTAAGGATGATAACAAACACTACCATTTTTCTTTTAGGATTAGATTAGAGTATATGCCAAGCATCAAATCTCACTTTCCCATCTTCAAAGCCCATCCAGATTTAATCTACTTGGACAATGCGGCCACCACACAAAAGCCACAAATTGTTATTGATGCCATTACCCATTTCTATACCCACCAAAATGCCAATATCCATCGAGGCATCTATCAACTAGCAGCACAAGCCAGCCAAGCCTATGAAAATACAAGAACTAAACTGCAAAAATGGTTAAACGCAGCCAGCAGAAAAGAAATTATTTTTACCAAAGGCACCACAGAAGCCATCAACCTAGTAGCACAATCCTTTTTGATGCCCAGATTGCAAAAAGGAGATGAAGTATTGATCTCCCAAATGGAACATCACGCCAATTTGATTCCCTGGCAATTGGCTTGTCAACAAAAAGGAGCAATATTGAAAGTCATTCCAATTACCCCAACAGGGAGTATCAACCAAGCTGCATTTGAACAATTATTAAACAAAAAGACCAAGCTCCTTGCCATTACCCACATTTCCAATACCCTCGGCACCATTAATCCCATCAAAAAAATGATTACTAAAGCCCAAGAAAAAGATATTCCTGTATTAGTTGATGGCGCACAAAGTATCGCTCATTATGAAATAGATGTGCGAGATTTAGAAGCAGATTTTTTTGTGTTTTCTGGGCATAAAATGTATGCTGCTACTGGAATTGGGGTGTTATATGGCAAAAAAAAATGGCTCGAATCTATGACTCCTTACCAAGTAGGTGGAGGCATGATTCGAGCCGTCAATTTTGAAACTACGATTGCAGCTCCTTTACCCCAAAAATTAGAAGCAGGAACGCCACATATTGCAGGGGTATTGAGCTTGTCAAAAGCAGTTGATTTTCTACAAAACTTAGATCAAAAAGCAGCCAGAAAACATTTACAGGAGCTGACCAATTATGCTCATCAAAGATTACAAAGCATCAAAGGAGTAAACATTATTGGACAAGCTCCTGAAAAATCAGCTATTGTTTCCTTTGTGATCGACCAGATTCACCCACATGACATCGCCTCTTTCTTAGGTCAAGCGCAAATCGCTACTCGTGCAGGACATCATTGTACACAACCTTTAATGGAGTATTTTCAAATTCCTGCGACTATAAGGGCTTCTTTTGCCCCTTACAATTCCTTTGAGGATGTAGATCGCTTGGTCGAAACTTTAGTAGAAACTCAGGCGTTCTTCGCTGGATGAGTCACTACTGTTTAATTAGTAGGACTCAGATCCGTTTTTAGTCTCTATCCATTCTTCCTTTTCCTTTCCCTTTGCCTCTATTTTCTTTGTGTTCTGCCTTTAATTCTGATAAAGCCTTCTTTTGTTCTGGGGTCAATACAGATTTGATCGCTTTATTTTGTGCTTTTCTCAATTTTTTCATGCCATCTTGGTCGCCAGCAGCTTTCAAGGCTTCCATTTGAGGTAAATTCTCTAACATGATTCCTTTGATCTCACTAGCTTGCCCATTAGACAAGTTTAATTGTTCAGTCATTTTAGCCACTCTGTGATTGATGCGATCTTCTGGACTTTTATTGGCTTTATTGCCCTTTCCTCTAGGAGCTTTTCCTTTTTCTGCTCTACGTTCTGCTCTCAAAGCTTCTAGTTGGGTCATTTGTGCTGGAGTTAAAATCTCGCTCAATTCTTCACGGAAAGCTTGACGCAAATCACGCATCTCCTCTCGATCTCCACTACTTCTAGCTTCCTTCATATCCTCTTTTAAGTCTGCACGAAGAGATTTCAATTCTTGTACTTGTTGTGAACTCAAATCCAATTCCTCAATAAGTGTTTCCATATCGCCACCCATTAATCCACCTCCATGTCCTTTAGCTCCTGATGGTGCTGTTCTTATTTGTTGTGCTTGACTTACATTAACTACAAAAAACAATAGAATAGCTAATCCGAAAAATTTCTTTAATAAATTCATGTTAATTTGGTTAATTTTTAACGGTCGGTTGACCATTATAATGATTTTAAAATAAGATTCATTGTTGGAGACTTACTGCCTTATGTATACTTGAGTTTCAATCATCAAGCTTTTTAAATGCAAATAAGCCGTTGTTTCGATAAATATTGCATGCAATCGTTTAATGGAACTAGGAAGGAAACTATATTTTTTTTGATTTTTTTGGGCAGCATCATTTATTATTAATGCTGTAACGGCTATTCGACAAAGTAAAAAATGGTTTTATTCTCGGAAGGACAATTTTTTTTTGAAAAAAGTGGAAATTTCTTT
>JAHDFT010000152.1:8869-10986 GCA_020628015.1 Bacteroidota bacterium | reverse complement strand
TTGGAGGGTATATCATTTATTCATTCCCTTGATCACATCTGAATCTTCTTTTGCTTGATCAAAAGAAGCAAAAATCAAGACTTTATGGATTTTTTAACGGCAAAATACTCCAAAAATCCTACACAAAATAAACTCGCTGCGCTCAAACAGTATTTTGTGCTTAACGGATTTGTGAAGCATTTTACCTAAAATCCATAAGGTCGGTTCAAGAGAAGAAAATTAAGAACAGGTAATATCAGTAAATAATTAAAATAGCATGTTCAAATTTCTTTTATCGTTTTTGAGTTTGCTGTATTTCTTTTATCAATGCCAAGCAAAATACCCTACTCAATCTCTAGTAGTAAAGTTAGAGCCAGTTATAGAAGGAAATGATGAGGATATAAAAGTAATAAAAACAACAATAAAAGACACCATCCAAATCCAAGAAGGAGATACCTTAGTCATTGACATACAAAATCCACCAGATATAGTGCATTGGGGAAAAAGTAGTAATCAAGTGACAGTAGATTATTGTTTTAAATTGCATAATTCTTTAGCCCAACCCATTATTGTGTATAAAGTATTAACAGGTGATGGAGGTTATTATATGGAAGAAATGGACTTGCCAAATTTAATTCCCCCAGAAAGCCAAAGCTCTTTTGTCATTAGACAAATCGCTTCCAATCGTAGCGGAACGATTAGGAAAAGCATAAGGATTGTATTGGATGAAGGAAGTCAAAAACAAATCGGAAAAGCGTATCTTATTTTTGGTTTAATGGGTGAACAAGTGGGGGAGGAGTAAGTATTGTGATCTGTTTATTTCTTGAGCTTTCCCCTTGACCACTCCCCATTCTTATCTACCGCATCGGACCCTGGCTTAGTACTCTTTTGCTGAAAAGTCGCTGCATCTGCTCCAATGACAGGTTTACAAGCAAAGTAAACCCTGTCCTTGTCTTTAGCATAAGCGGTACCAAGGTATTCAAAAGTGTCATAATCAGCTTGTCGCAAGAGTTTGTCTTGACAATAAATGCGTTGATCATCTTTAGCATAAGTATGATCTAAAAGCTCAAAAGCTTGTGGATTACATTTAGAAAGGACTTTGGTTTCAAAATAGACCTGATTTTTATCTTTAGCATAATTCCACGTTCCATGCTTTAAAATTTCAAAAGTGGCTGGATCGGAATTGCGAAGGGGCGTTTTTTTAAAATAAACCTGTTGAGCATCTTTAGCATAGCCTTCTTCAATAACCTCAAAGCTTTGAGGAGCAGATTTTCGTAAGCGATCCGTTTTAAAATAAGCGAATTGGGCATCTTTGCTATAGAATTCTTTTAGTGGTTTAAAGGTCGCAGGATCAGCTCCATTGATCTTTTTTTCCCAGTAAAAAACTTTTTTTTCATCTTTACTATAATCCTTATCAATAATATGAAAAGTCGCAGGATCAGCCCCTTTGATTTCATTAAAATTTCGCCATACTTTATTTTTATCCTTGAAATAAGCTTTTTCTAAATAAACCCCAGTTGCGAAGTCAATTTCTGTATAAGGTTTAGTCTCCTTATAAAATTGATTTTTATCCTTTCCCAAACCATCTATGCCTCCAAAAGTCTCAAAAGAAGCAGCATCAGCTCCTTCAACCTCCAATTTATCGGTCATTAGTGTATTAGGAGAAACATAGTTATAATATACTTTACTCCCTACAATCTCATAACCTGTTCTTTTGCCACAGGCACTTAGCAATAAAATGATGACTAAACAACTAATAGATAACAATGGTTGGTAGTTGGTCATAGCTGTAAGATTAGATTAAGTAATTGATGATGAACTGGGAAAAACAGAACCATTCGGCAAGCCTCCACAATGAACAATGCCAATAGTGGAACCAGCTTTGAAATAATCTTTTTGAATCAGATCAAATATAGCATATATCATCTTTCCATTATACACAAAATCTAATTCAATTTTATTTTTTTGGTAAAAGTTTTTAATAAAATCGACTAAAGCATTTGTTTTCTTCGCATATCCACCAAAATGATAATCTAAAATAACTTGCCAAGACGGAAGTGTATTTGATAAAGTCTCCTGTGTCTTTTGAAAGTCCCTGATTAAATTTGTAATGTCTTTGTGTAAAAAATCACCACCTT
>JAHDFT010000152.1:0-8769 GCA_020628015.1 Bacteroidota bacterium | reverse complement strand
TTTTGAAAGTCCCTGATTAAATTTGTAATGTCTTTGTGTAAAAAATCACCACCTTTAAGGGCAGAAAAACCCAATATTTGTGTATTGGGAGCGGCTCCGAGTATAATGCCAGCCATCATAGTTCCTGTGCCGCAAGAACAGCAGAGGTAATCAAGGGGGATGGTGATTTCTTGGGGAATCGCAATACAACCTTTTACCCCCATTAAATTGCTTCCTCCTTCAGGGATTAAATAATAGTCCCCAAATTGCTGGCGGATTTGTTTGAGGAATTCTGGGGTATTTTTTTGGCGATAAGTGCTGCGGCTGATGTGATGTAACTCCATCCCGAAGTCCTTAGCTTTTTGAAGTACAAAATTAGGTGGATCATGGCTTTCGCCTCTAATAATGCCAATGGTTTTAAAGCCAAAATAGGCTCCTGCGGCTGCGGTAGCGGATATGTGATTGGAGAAGGCTCCACCAAAGGTGAGTAGCGTATCTTTTCCTTGTGCTTTTGCGGCTTGTATATTGTATTGTAGCTTGCGCCACTTATTGCCAGAGATGTGGGGGTGGATGAGGTCGTCTCGTTTGAGGTAGATGGTGAGGTTTTTTGTTTTGAATAAAGGGTCAACAAGTTTTTGGAATGGAGAGGGTATTTCTAATTGTTTCATTGGTCTAATATGTTTGCCCTTCTACAAATATGGCTATTTTTATCATTGTATTTTCTGTTTGATATAGTCAGATGCAAAGAAGTCAAAATTAGACATACCAGTAAATCGGAATTGTTCAAATATAGTGGGATGGCTTTGGTAATTAAGACTAGTAACCACATCGCCAGATCTGTCTAAAACATTCCAGTATTTAATGTCTACAACATCCATTAAAAAGCTATCATTTGAGCTGGCAATGAGTTGAATATCTTGATTTTGGCATTTATCAAAAATGATTTTACCTAATTTGGTTGCTCTATCATAATCCAAGCCTTCACAAAAATCATCAATTAAAATAGAGGAGGTTTTAACATATGTAGATAGATATTCTATTAAAATAAGTATGGATAAAGCTCTGTACATTCCTTGGGATAATTGAGAATGTTTCAGGGCTTTCTTTAGTCCTGTTTCTGTGATTAAAAGAAATAGGTAATCATCTCTATATTGTGGTTTAATAGTTGAAATCGAATAACCAATATCTTGAAGGGTTTTAATTATCCCTTCTTGGCTATCTTGGTTTAAATTTTTATATAAAAAAGGAATAGTATTAATCGAGGAATTTGGATGACCATTAGTTTTATAAGTGTCAATAGCTGTGAAATCAATTAGATAGATTTGCTCTGCCCAGTTCATTATATCTTCGAGAAATGGATATGCTTTAATATCCCTTCTGGCATTTATGGTTAGTTTATTAGGGGGGAGATGAAGCAATTCATCAACATTATTTACAGATTTTATTTTAGCTGCGGTGCTAGTATTTCTTTGGAGTACAGCTATTTCATTAATATAAATGGCTTCAAAAGTTATAATGGTGTTATTTAAGAAAGGGAGTGGAGTATCACTTATTTTACAGGTAATTTGATATCTAATTTGATCTTTATTTTCATTTTCAAATAATAAATCCCAATCACATTCTTCTGCTAAGTCTTGTTTTTGAGTAATGACTTGAGCTAGTAAATGTATTAGAGAAAGTGTTCTTGATTTTCCTACTGCATTGCGTCCTACAAGTAAATTGGTTGATCCTAGTTGTAAATTTTGAATAGACCAATCTGGATTGTTGTAAGAGAGTTGTAATAATTTCATAATAGAACAAATATAAGCATTAAGCTCAGAACCCACAACAAAAAAACCCATCGACCTTATTAAAAGACCGATGGGCTTAAATCTCCTATCTCTTCTATCTATATTATTGATTTATCCATTATTAACGGATAAATAACAATTCACGGTATTTTGGTAGTGGCCAAGATTGGTCGTCTACCAATTGTTCTAGCGCATCTGCATGTGTGCGAATGTCGTCAAATATTGGTCGAACTTCATCACAATAGGCGATGGCATGAGCTTCAGCATCTGCACCTTCATGAGCTTTTGCTCTAGCAGTTTGCATGCGTTCTACAGCGTCTCCAAGTTCATTTAAGTGCGTATTAATGTTTCTTAATAAACGCTCTTGTAAGCTTGTCTGTAATTGCAAGTTACTCAATCCCTGTATATTATCCAACAAATTATTCTGATAATTGATGGCGAAAGGAATAATTTGTGTTACAACCAGCTCTTCTAGTATCTTGGATTCTATGTCAATATCCATTGTATATTTTTCCAATAGGACTTCATAGTGAGCATCTAATTCTTCTGTTCGGTAGATGCCATTGCTAATAAACAATTCTCTAGCCGAATCAGAAACCATGAATTTAAGTGCGTGAGCAGTTGTTTTAACATTCGACAAGCCTCGTTTTTCTGCTTCGTCTGCCCATTCCTGACTGTAATTATCTCCTTCAAAAAGAATGGCTTGAGCATCTTTGATATAGCCTTTCAACACCTCTAAAATCGCCTCTTCTTGCGCTTTTCCACCTTCAATCAAAGCATCAACAGCTACTTTGAAATCCTTCAATTGCTGTGCTACAATAGCATTCAATACCACCATCGGTCTAGCACAAGTCGCAGAAGAACCAACCGCTCTAAATTCAAACTTATTACCTGTGAAAGCAAAAGGAGAAGTACGATTTCGATCTGTATTGTCTCTTTCCAGATTAGGAATACTAGCTACAATATCCATTAAGTCTGGTGTATCTGCTTTACCCTCTTCTTTTCCAATTAAACTATTCAAGACATTAGTTAGTGTACTACCGATAAAAGCAGAAATAATCGCTGGAGGAGCCTCATTAGCTCCTAAACGGTGGTCATTACCTGCTGAAGCAATAGCAGAACGTAATAAATCTGCGTGATTATCTAAAGCTTTGATGGTATTGACAAAGAAGGTCAAGAATTGTAAATTACTTTCTGGTGTTTTACCTGGTGCCAATAAGTTCACTCCTGTATTAGTACCCAAAGACCAGTTATTATGCTTACCAGAACCATTTACCCCAGCATAAGGCTTTTCGTGGAATAATACCTTTAAACTGTGACGACCAGCTACTTTTTCCATCACCTCCATCAACAATTGATTCTTATCAACTGCTGTATTCACATCACTAAAAACAGGCGCACATTCGTATTGACCAGGAGCCACCTCGTTGTGACGAGTACTAATGGTAATACCTAGTTTCAAAGCTTCTGTCTCAAAATCTAACATGAAATTGTGTACACGCTCAGGAATGGAACCAAAATAGTGGTCATCTAATTGTTGCCCTTTTGGAGGAGCAGCACCTAGAACAGTACGACCTGTTGCTACTAAGTCTGGACGTGCAAAATACAAAGCTTCGTCTACTAGGAAATATTCTTGTTCCCAGCCTAAAGTGGGGACAACATTAGTAACTGCTTTATCAAAATATTGACAAACAGCAACGGCCGCATCATTGATTAGTCTTTGTGTTTTAAGTAAAGGTACTTTAAAGTCAAGAGCTTCACCATTATAAGAAACAAAGATGGTCGGGATGCAAAGTGTTTTGGCAGAACCAACGGTCATAATGAAAGCAGGAGAAGAAGGGTCCCAAGCCGTATAACCTCTCGCCTCAAAAGTAACCCTCAAACCACCAGATGGAAAACTAGAACCATCTGGCTCCTGTTGAATCAATGCAGAACCTTTAAATTTTTCAATTCCTTTGGTCTGCTCGAAAGAAGGGACAAAGAAAGTATCGTGTTTCTGGGCAGTTGCGCCAGTCAGTGGTTGAAACCAGTGTGTATAAGAAGTCGCTCCTTTGCTGATCGCCCATTCTTGCATGGCAACAGCAACTTTATCTGCGAGTTCTAAATTGATTTTTTTTCCTGCTTTAATCACTTCCATCACACCAAAGAAAGTATCTTCTGCAAGATACGCTCTCATGGTTTCAGAGGTGAATACATTAGAAGCAAAGAAATCAGAAATTTTAGAAGAAGGCAATTTGACATCAATGCTTTCTCGCATCAATGCATTTTCAATTGCATCAAATCTAGAAATGGACATTTTATTTTACTTTATTTTAAGAAAAAGATTTTTTAATACCGTATAATGAATGGTAATTGTCGAACTAAAGTTCTTATATTATTTTAATAAAAGCAAGGTTTTGATGTAAATTAAACAAAAAAAATGCCTTTGTGTTTAAATTATAATAAAAAAGGTTGGTGTTTTTTAAAAACTAACTAACGATAGTTTTTTGTGTTTTTTACTAGTATTGAGGTGGAGAAATCTTATTTTAATCAGTAGGCTACAATTACCACACCTCAAAATTAGAGGAATAAAATTTCTTATCAAATTTTTGTCATTTTTTTGCAAGAAAATTGATGATTTTTGATATATTACCAAAGAATGTCAGTTGTATTATGTGTGATAAATAATGTGTAAAATATATGCATAACACATAGACGCTAAAAAACATCCATTTTATTTTTATTTTCCAATGATTAGGTGTTACTTTATTATCGTTTTTAATTATTGTAGGTAATATGCGCTACACCTCAAATACAGCCAGTCATGTCAACAACAAGTCAAAACCCGATTCCTGTTTGGTCCAAGTTGCCGAAAACTTCTAAGTCCATTTTTACTACTATGTCTGCATTAGCCCAAGAAACAAATGCGATTAATTTATCACAAGGTTATCCTGATTTTGATTGTGCAGCAGACTTACAAGAACTGGTTACGAAATATATGGGTTTAGGTTACAATCAATATGCACCAATGGCTGGTGTAAGCCGATTATTGGAAAATATTGCCAATAAAATTGATCGACTTTATAACTGCGAATTAAATCCTACTGAAGAAATAACGATTACCGCAGGAGCTACACAAGCCATCTACACAGCAATTACTTCCTTGATTCGAGAGAATGATGAGGTCATTGTTTTTGAACCTGCCTATGATTCTTATGTCCCTACAATTCAATTAAGTGGCGGCAAACCGATTTATATTCGTTTATCCTCTCCTGACTTTTCTATTCCTTGGCGAGATGTTAAAAAATTGATTTCTGGGCGTACTCGCATGATTATCATCAACACCCCTCATAATCCAACTGGTAATGTGTTGACCAAAAAAGATTATGAAGAGTTAATGACTATTGTTAAGAATAGCAATATTTTGCTCTTATTTGATGAGGTGTATGAGCATATCGTATTTGATGAGCATCAACACCTTAGCGCATTGTCTTTCCCAGAGCTAAGAGAACGAAGTTTGGTTACTTTTTCTTTTGGAAAAACCTTTCACAATACAGGCTGGAAGGTCGGTTATTGTGTGGCACCTCCTTATTTAACCAAAGAATTTAGAAAAGTACATCAGTTCATTACTTTTTCGGTCAATACACCTGCTCAATATGCCTTAGCAGATTATTTGATGGATGAAAACAACTATAAAGAGCTATCGGCTTTTTATCAAGAAAAACGAGATTTTTTCCTAGATGCGATTAAAGATAGTCGTTTCCAATTTACGCCTGCACAGGGAACTTATTTTCAAATATTGGATTATAGTCGTATTTCTGAGGCTAATGATTTGGATTTTGCAGTAGAATTAACCCGAAAACATAAAGTAGCCTCCATTCCACTTTCTCCTTTCTATAGTAATCAACAAGATTTTACGGTTTTACGGTTTTGTTTTGCCAAAAAACGAGAAACATTAGCACGAGCAGCCGAGATTCTGAATAAGTGTTGATTGGGATAGATATTTAGAAAAATAAAATTATGCATATCACGCTAGTACAAACACCTATTGTCTGGGAGGCTCCTGAGCAGAATAGAGCACATTATGAAAGTTTGCTAGAGGGAGTTGAGACGGATTTGGTGATTTTACCAGAAATGTTTCCTACAGGCTTTACCATGAAACCCCAAAATGTTGCGGAAAACATGGATGGAGCTTCTGTGAATTGGCTACGTACTAAGGCTGCGGAGTGGAATGCCGCAGTAGCAGGAAGTATTGCAATTCAAGAAGATGGAGCTTATTTTAATCGACTCATTTGGGCTTTTCCAGATGGCAATATTCAGGCTTATAATAAACGACATTTATTTAGAATGGCTGGAGAGCATCATGTTTATCAAGCTGGACAAGAACGCCTTATTGTAGAATGGAAAGGCTGGAATATTTGTCCTATGATATGCTATGATTTAAGGTTTCCTGTTTGGAGTAGAAATCAAGCGAATGCTTATGATGTATTGATTTATGTCGCAAATTGGCCAGCAGTAAGGTCGAAGCCTTGGCAGCAGTTATTACAAGCTAGAGCCGTTGAGAATTTGGCTTATGTGGTGGGAGTTAATAGAGTAGGGGAGGATGGTAATGGCTGGGCTTATAATGGATGTAGTGCGGTTATTGATTACAAAGGAGAAGTTTTGAAGGAAGAAAAAGATAAAGAATGTTTGATTCAACAAACATTAGATAAAAAAGAATTAACAATTTTCAGAGAGCGTTTCCCCGCCTGGATGGACGCAGACAATTTCATACTGTAGGGACAAGGCACGCCTTGTCTCTGAAAAACCGCACGCCTTGTCTTCGTCTCCCCAAAAATACATCTTGTTTTCGTCTCCCCAAAAATACACCTTGTCTCCATAAAAATAGCCCGTAAGAACAAGATATGCCTTGTCTTTACGGGCTGTTTTTATATTTTTTTGAAAACAAATTGATGTGATGTTTATCCATAACACCAGTCAATTTTGAAAAATAAGCTATTACTCATCAATCAATGTTTCAATTTTTGTTCTGTCTGCACCATTATCTACTGTTTCTTTTGGTAAGAAAGCATTAGAAATAATGGCAATAAAGAAAATGGCTCCGATAAGTGTCCAAGTGGCTTTTTCTAGGAAATCTGTCGTTTGTTTAACACCTCCCATCATATTGGCACTACCGCCTCCACCGAAACCGGCACCTAATCCACCACCTTTAGGATTTTGGACTAGAACGACAAGCATCAAAAAGACGCTTAGAATGATAATGATGACCATTAGTAGTATGTACATAACGCTATAGTTTATATGACTATCTTTATTAAATTGTTTGATTAGAATTGTGTATAAACACTATAAATTATACTCAAAAAATAAGCCTAAATATTTAATTTTAATAACTTTAAAGTGCTTATAAAAGCATTCTGTAGGATTATTTTAAGAAAAACAAGTACATTAAAGCAGTTGTTTTTTCAATTCTTCAATTGTGACTGCAAAGTAAGGCCTTTTTTCTGGATATTTCAACATCAATTGTTGATAAATATTAATTGCTTTATCAAAATGTCCTTGGCGAGCATAAACTTTTGCCATTGTTTCTGATAATACATCCTTTTCTTCCTCCTCTTCAGCAATATCATCAAACTGATCTAAATCCTCACTAACATGCTTGCTCACATAGTCTTTGATTGCCAGTTCATCTTCGTCAGACATCGTGGCGATGCTAAAGGGGTGATTGACTGCACCAGAGTCAGATCCTGTATCTTCATCCATAACAGAGCCAGAAGCACTAGTAGGCGGATTGCGTTCGATTTCTAACCAGCTATCAAAGTTGTGTTTGCTTTTTTTATAGGTATCGACCTTATCTTTAAGCATTTGAAGAAGATCGTCATCTCCTTCGATACTTTTTTGAGCATCTGGATAAGTACCAAAATCCTCTTTTTCTTGTTTCAAACGCTCCAAATCCTTTTCCACATCTCGGCGAATAGCATCATCATAGCTTTCTGATGATTGTTTTAGCTGAACGAGTTTGGGCGTTTTTTTCTTTGGAGTTTGTTGTTTGATTTTTTTCTTTAAATCTTCCGTTGCCTTCTTCTGTTGCTCTAATTCTTGTTGAACAGAAAGCACAGCTTCGGCAGTAATAACCCCAGTATCCAATTTAATCTCATCTGTATCTAAGGCATCAATTTCTTGGATTTTTTTAAGAAAATTAGCTTCAACAAGGTCTTCAGCTTCTTCTTCTAAGTGAAGGTCATGATCTTGCTCATTATCCTGTTCTTGATGGGCAAGTTGTAAGGCTTCTCGATCTGCCATTAGTTTTTCATAACGAGGCTTTAAATCTCCTGTATCTGGGAAATCCATCTTTTCTTTTTCCATTAATGTTTGCTCTTGTAAAACAGGTTCTTCTACCACAACTTTTGAAGTTTGGGCATCTTCTTCTTCTTCAGGTGTTTGAAATTCTTCGTAGATTTCTTCTCTCAAATCTGCCATTTCTGCTCTAATATCTGCTTCTTCTTCAGAGAGCCATTCTTGGGAAGTGGTGATAACTTGTTGTGTTTCCAATTGATCCCTTTCTTGGCTCATCCACTTTTCAATATTGTCGATTGCTTGTACTTTATTGAAGTGAAGATATTTGAATAACATTTGCCGATCCACTACTTGTGTTGCTGTACGAGCAATAATGGCTGGTAAATGTTTTTGGTTTAGTAGACTGGCTTTTTTAGCTCGCATTAAGTGAGCCGTTTGAAAATAAGGATGTGTTTCTACTAGTGTTTCCAGGTCCTCCATAGACAAATGATCAATACCATCATAAGTCTCTAGGGCTTTATGTATAGGTGGTTCGTTCATTTTTTGAAATTTTCAGTTACATGGTTTCAGGGTCGCTTTTATACCAAAATCAGCAATATTTATTATTGAGTTTGATATTCGTTAATTTATCATTTGGGTTTGTTTAGGAACAGTAAAAAAATAAAATTTCTAGTTCTAAGATATTTGGGGGTGAGTTTATAATTGGGATGATATATCTTGTATT
>JAHDFT010000151.1 GCA_020628015.1 Bacteroidota bacterium | reverse complement strand
TAGGAGCGACCTGTCAAGTTTTACAAACTATTAGCCTAAGTTTATAAATCACGGGGTTTGTCAAAGAACCATTCATTCTTATTGATACTCCTGAAAGAACGTATCCCATTTCACTTTGACTAATCGAAAATACATGAAAGATATAGAGTTTATTGGCTTTGATCTTGGACATGGCGAGACTGCCCTAGCGACAACTATGCTATGGTCGGATTATGAGCCAAAAGTTGTGGAAATCGTCCCGAATAAAAAAGCCATTATTACTGCGGTTGCTCGGCATCCCTCCAAAGGAGTTTTAATTGGTGATAATGCTTACAAAGAGCGAGGAACGGGTTATTTAAAAGTCCGTTTTAAGGGACCTCAATTACATTTAGAAGAAATTCGAGAACCCACCAAATTATTTGTCAATCAAGTGGTGAGTCAATTGAAGGCGGAACGCAAGATTGGTGGGAAAAGTGAGACACATTTTCTAGTGGGTTGCCCTGCTGGTTGGCGAGAGGCTACTAGAATACAGTATAAATCTTTATTACAGGAATCTGGCTTATTACCTGTTCAAGTAATTGCAGAATCTAGGGCGGCTTTTTTGGATGCTAGAGGAGCTGGTTATCTAGGAGATGTAAAAAACTTGACGGGTTCGGTTTTGATTATTGATATTGGTTCGTCTACAACTGATTTTACCCACGTTCTTCAACTCAAAGAAAAAGCGATTGATTTTGGAGAAAATCAATTAGGAGCTGGCTTACTAGATGAGTTGATTTTTAGACGGACGCTGGATAAGCATTCCCAACGTAAAATGCTCCGCAAGATTTTTGAGGAATTTCCAACCTATCAGGCACAATGTGAAATTGTGAGTCGTAAGGCTAAGGAGGATTATTTTTCTAATGAGGTCGATTATATTGACCGCCCTGCTTCTGCCTACATGAAAATCATGACCAAGCGAGAAAACATCTATTTCGAGGTGGATTTGATGCAAAAGGACATGAACGAAATTCTCAATAAACCACTCCCTGAACTAGGTCGCATTAGTTGGAAAGAGGCTTATCGAAAGGCTTTGATTAATGCTAAAGAACGGGTGAAAGACACAATGCCTGAAGTGGTCTTATTGACTGGAGGAGCTTCTCGTATGGGTTTTACCCTGCAAATTTGTCAAGAAGTTTTTGATACCTCTAGGGTGAAAAGAGGAATCGAGCCAGAATGCAGCATAGCTAAAGGTTTGGCACTTGCTGGACGAATTGATCATAAAGTGAATGGCTTTCGTGCAGAATTGAATGATTTATTGCATAGCAAAGAGGGCAATAACCCCATCCGCATGGTCGTTGCTCGTCACCTGCCTTTATTGATGGATAAAATCGCTCCCAAATTAGCTGACCAACTCATTGAGCATATTATTCCTGCTTTTGAGGAATGGCGACAGGGGAATATTAAATCACTACGAAGGACTCAGGAAATGGCTGGTGTTCGTTTTGAAAAATGGATTAAAAGTCCAGAAGGACAGACTTTCTTGAATCCAGAGGTGACAGAATGGCTAGAATACATTAACCCAGAGCTGGAAAGGCTTACCAATCCTATTTGTCGAAAATATGAGATTGAAAGTGGTGCTTTGGGACTTGCCACAACTAAGCCTGATGATGTGGGCTTTATTAATATGGGTGATCCTATTGACATTACTCGTTATGATGATATTGGTAGTATTGTCACCGTTGTTGGTAGTATTATGCTTGCAGGTGCTTTAGGTGGTGGCGGAAAGGCTCTTTTGATTAGTGGTCCTATTGGCTGGATCATTGGTTTGATTATTGGCTTTTTTGTGATTGGTGCGGTTATTTTTGGCTTTGGTCGAGATAAGTTTAACGAATGGATTGCAGATTTTAATATGCCTGTAATTTTGCGTAAAACCTTGTCTATCAATTATGAAGGAAAGGTTAGAGGAAAGCGCAATGAGATTGCGGCACAGTTGAAGGAGGCGATTTTGAATCAAAAAGATAGCCAGGAATTGAAATATGCAGATAAGATGGCACAAGAAATTACTGATGCCATTAAACATCAATTGCATCAAGCTTCTAATGTGGCTGCACTTTGGATTGTTTAGTCTCCATCTAGGTATAATAAAAACAGAATGGCGGCTACTTCTACAATTGAAGTACCCGCCATTCCTTATTTAGGATGGATTATAATTCCATTCTAGTCAACAATTTATTTCGCTCCACCACCACTATTACTCAAATCAAAATCATAACCTACAGAGATTTCATGAGAACCACCACTAACTGCGTTTAAGCCTGAAGTAGTGATGTCAAAAGAGTAGGCTAAATTAAAGCCACTCTTCAAATCTAATCCTAGCAGAATGGCGATAGCATCAGCAGTTCTATAAGAGAAACCCACCCAATATTGATCTTGGTATAAGGCTCTTAAATTAATATCTGCCTGCATTGGCGCACCTTTTACCGCTTTCAATAATAAAGAAGGCTCAACAGAAAAATCTTTATTAACGAATAATTGGTATCCCCCTGTCACATACAAGTGCATTGCATCTTGAATCGTTGCGTTTTGATCATCAAAATTGAATTTGCTACCAAAAAGCTGATTGACTGCTAAACCTACCCAGTAAATTTCATTACTCAAATAAGCTCCTACATTCGCATCTGCTCCTAAACGGTTCACATCAATTGTACCTAGTGATACATCTCCATCATCTGCCAAAATCAATTCAGAAAAATTGACTCCTTGTGATAAAATATTGGCACTAACTCCCAGTCCTAAATAGGTTTCATCTACTTCGATTGGAATGTGGTAAGCATAAGCCAATTGTACGCCTGTTCTTTTTGTTGGTCCAGTTACATCACTATAAATAATGGCTCCCAATCCCACCGCTTTTTTCTCAGATAGATTGAGGTGCGTGCTTACCCCAAGCGTTGTTGGTGCATCATTAATGCCTGTCCATTGTTTACGATAGGTAAATTTAGTTTCCCAATCATCGCTACTTCCTGCAACTGCTGGATTGTAAGCGAAATTATTGATCATATATTGGGTCAACTGGTGGATCTGCTGTGCCTGCGCTGAGGTGTACAGCAGCCAGAAAGATATGGTTAAGAATACTATTTTTTTCATGATTATTATTTGAAATATAATTAAGGACAACCGTATTTTATATAGTTAGTTCGTCCCTAAAAATGATTGGAATAGTAGAGATAAGTGAAAGCATTGATTTTAGCCCTTACTTTCACCTATCTCCAATAATCGTCAATTAATATTGAGTTAATTAATCTAAGATCGTGACAGAACCATGCATTGGCTCAGAACCATCATTCAACTCAATCAGGTAATAATAAGTTGCGGCAGGTAATTCGGTGCCATCCATATTGGTACCATCCCAACCATTAGCATTATTATATCCTTTCTGACTCCAAATTTGTTGTCCCCATCGGTTAAAGATATATACATCAACCGCACTACTTGACCATGCTTGTGGGATTTGCCAAGTATCATTCACCCCATCAACTCTTTTTGGTGTGATCGCATTTGGCATTAAACAAACTGGTTGTAGTGTCAAGGTAATTGAATCTGTTTTTCCACAACCATTAATATCCTCTACATATAAGGTATACATGGTTTCTCCTGTTGGTTCGGCAATGACCATTTCCGTAGAAGTACTGGTCAAACCTTCTCCTCTCCAATCAAAAGTAGCTGCGTTTTCTGCATTAATAGCAGATAATTCGATTTCTTCTCCAATACAAAACTCGCTTCTACTTGCTGAAATATCTAAATCAGTTAATAAATCCTCAAAAATAGTTACTGTTTTCTCTTCTGTTGCCACTTTGGTACAACCATCTTTTGTTACTGTTAGTGCTAAAGTATAAGTACCAGGATCAGTCAAAGCGAAAGAACTGGTTGTTTCTCCTGTATTCCAAGCATAAGCGTCGTAACCTTCAGGAGCAGAAATGGTGATTTCACTTCCATTACACACAGATTCAACAGAAGAAGAAATTGTAGGAATCTCCACTGTCTTTTCCGTCACATCAATAGAGAAGGTCTGTCCTTCACAACCACTTTCATCTGTCACAACTACACTATAAGTACCTGCACCCGCTTGAATACTTGCACCTGTTTCTCCATTTGACCAATTATAGGTAGCAAAATCTCCATCTACAGAAACTTCTACCGTTTCTCCTTCACATACTTCTTTATTTTCTGCTGCGCCACCATCAACCAGTAAATTCACCTCCAATGTTGTTACACTTACTTGTACCTCTACAGATCGGGCTTCACAACCAGCCGCATTACTTACCGTTACTCTATAAGTACCTGCTTCTGTTACGCTGATAGAAGATGTTTCTTCACTATTTGACCACTCGTAAATCTCGAAGCTACCATCTACAGCAATATCTAAAGGAAGTTCACCAGAACATACAGCAACTTGGGTATCTGTACTGACCGCCTCTCCTTGTAATAATAAACTAGGTGTTGCTAATTCAGCCTCATCAATAGTAATAGATTGCGATGCTGTACAACCTGCATCATCTGTTACGGTCACACTATAAGTACCAGGAATATTAATTTGTAGACTAGCCTCAAGGGAAGCATTCCCCACCCAAAGATAGTCTGTATAATCACCTTGAACCGTTAAAGTAATGAATTGACCATTACAAATCGCAGTAACGCCTTGTGCATCAATAGTTGGTGTTTCAATATTATTTTCTGTAACAGTTACCACTTCACTAATCGTTTTACAACCATTGCTATTCGTTACTTCTACGGAATATTCTCCACCTGCGGTTACTGTAATTTTATTACTTGTAGACCCATCAGACCATAAAACTTCTGTAAATTCATCACTAATAGATAACTCTGTAGATTCCCCTGCACAGAAAAGTCTTTGTCCTAGAATGTTTGGTTCTGGATTGGCAAAAATATCAAACTCATATACTTGTGAGCTATAATCACATAAACCATCGGTATAGTTATAAACCACATTATAACTACCTACTCCTAAACTAGAAGGATCTAGTTGAGAAATTGGGTCAGAGCCATTTAATAAGAAAAACCCACCTGTTTCTGAGCCTTGTAAGAAGAACGATTCATCCTTCACACAATAACTCGAACTAAGATTGTCAATAGTGATTGTTCTAGGCGCACAGTTGTTAGAAGCACATTGAACAGGGAAAGAAGCATCACTATTCCCACATGCCCCTGAACCTAATGCCACCACATATAAAGACACCTCCTCACCTTGTGGTAAGTCACCAATCTGATAATTATTGGTTAAAGCATCTACTGTTTCTGTTAATTCTCCATTCACAAAAACCTGATAGCCTAATGCATCTGTTACGCCATCCCAGCTATAACTTACTGAGCTTAATGTCGTTTCGCCACAAGTAACAGTTGGTCTAGCTAATGGTTCATCTACAATTACTGTTTGCGTACTCACACCAGAATCACAACCATTTTCACTAGTAGCTAAGGTAATGGTTTTGACACCAGGCGAACTCCAAGTTAAGGTATAAAATTCACTACCTCCACCTTCAGGAGCCGCACCACCAAAGTTCCAATTATAGTTTGCGCCTACTCTAAAATCACCATTAGGATTAACTGTAACTGATTCCCCAACACAAATAGATTGATTAGATACTGTAAAAGCAGATCCTGGACTAGCAAATACAGTCATTTCAATCGTACTAAATAGCTGACAGCTTGTTTCTACATCTGTATAGCTATAAGTGATCAAATGTACCCCTTCACCAGCTTGTGCAGGATCAAAAGTATAAGCAGTTACCCCAGGTCCATTAAAAGTACCTCCACTTGGTTGCGGATTCAATTGTGTTGTTCCATCATCAATACAAAAAGCGGTTCCACTCACATTAATTACTGGTCTTGGTAAAGCTCCACAATCTATCTGCGTTTCTTGTTGTTGAATCAGTACTGTTGCCGTATTATTATTGTTACAATCTTCAGGAATAACATCTCCTTGATTAATGGTAACTGTAAATGTATTAGGTACTAAAATATCAGACACATCCATATTTACAGGAATCACATAAGTATCTATAGAAGCAGGTGCTACCTCCGTCGCAGAACCTACAACGACTACATTACCATTAGGCAATTCTTGGGTAATCTGGATGGTAAATGGTTGATTGACATTCAAACCAATATTTTCAACCGTTACTTGAAAATTCACTTGATCCCCATCGGCTATAATCGGTGCCCCTAGTAACTGCTCATTGGTATTTGGATCGTAAACAGCTACACTACTATTAGAAATGGTATACTCTGCTTGTGTGTTTCCGCCAAGAATAACCGCAGGATCTCCAGCAAGGGTAAACTGTTGCATGGTCATCACATAAGCCTCATAGAAATCACTATTTGGACTCACCTCATCTAGTGGCATATTGCTCAAGGCTACGTTCATACAATCTCCCATAGGTTGCCCATAATGAGTATCAGAAAAGGCCTTATACAATTCTTCACAATAAACATTCAATCCTACTGGCATACCAAAAGAAACAGTTGCCAAGAAACCAATAGAACCATGATCAGCAGTAATTGTATATTGTTCTGCCATTGTAGTGTGTACAGTTTTGTGAATATCTCCAACAAAACAGGAAGCAGAGATAATGAAAGGGTATCTTCCCGTATTATTAAAGAAAGTAGGATCACCATCCCCAATTCCTTTAACATCCCAAGAAGAACCACTTCCTCCAGAGTGTCCAAAGAAGGTTAAGACCCCTAAGCCATCTTCCATATATCCTTTTAAAGAACTAATATTACCTTTATTCTTAACTGCACTCAAAGTGGTCAATACCTCTCCAGCATACTGAGGAGCTTCTACAATAGCTTCATAATTATGTAGATATTCTACGTATTCTTCATTTTCTGCTGAGGTTTCCCCTACAGAAACGTGAACCAAATTTTTAATCCAATCTCTGGAAGCTGCATTACATGCTTTTGGGCTTTCGTAATCAATCAGTTTATCAAGATAATTTTGCACTTCTTCAGGTGTAACCGCAGGAATACGTCCAACAGGAATTTGTGGAATAATATCATTCACTCCTCTTGCTGCTAGTAAAATATCTGCTGCATTCTGTCCATAAGTAGGCACTAAATCTTGTTCAAGCCATATATCAGACAAAGCGATATTGTGATAACCTATTGACTTTCCTACCAACAATAAATAACGTGGGTCAATATCCCAATTATCTATAGCATAATTCACAAAATTACGAATAGACAAAGGATGTGTATTAATTCCCCAAGCAAATTGATCGTATAATTCATCAATATCTACAATAACAGGTTGGAAGTTACGTCCTTGTTGAGAAGCTCGGTAATCTGCATAATTTTGAATCGGATCACTAGAACCTGTACGTAAGTTTTTATGTCCAATAATGATATAATCTCCTTGATTAATCGCTGATCCATAATCGGTAAATTGGATCGGCTCTAATTCATTCACATAAGAAAAACAACTTTTGTCATGATCTCCACAAACAAAACAATCATTTCCTGTAAAGACCTGATTACAATCTGTAACTGTTGTATTCACAAACATCAATTCTCTAGTAGTACTACCATTAGAACCAGCCGGTAACTGGATTTGGTATACGCCACTATTAAGGATTGGCTCAATACGTAAATTATTGGTCAAATCATACAAAACAGGTCTCAAACCACCATCAAAATTAGAAATTTCAAGATACTTCACTCCATTATCTTGTAACTCAAATTTAAAAACTCTACGATCATCAAAGTTAAAATATCTTGGATAAGTTAACTGGACATAACCCACAGAGTTTTGATCATTAGAAGACATGTCTCCAACTGACTTATAGCTCACAGTTGTAAAAGGATTAGAAACATCTGAAGTAGATAGGTTAGCACTATATACTCGATTCTCAAAAGCCTGATAAATCACATCAATATAAGTCTCCCCATTGATAGATACTGCTACGTGGTGATCCTGAATCACACTCACATCATCAGAACGTCCATATAATTTCGTTTCTAGTCTTGGTAGTGGCGCACCAGCTACATTATATAAATACTTAGAAGCTACATTGACATCATAAGTCGCTCCAGAAGCAATAGGTTGAGAGACAAAGCCCTCACCATTACCATAATCTGAGTATTGCTGATTTGCTCCTGCCAAATAGATCGGTTCTCCTGCAAAAAAGGCATTTGCTTGAATCACCTTGTTGGTATACATAAAATAAGGCTCTGGTTGTAGTGTACCAGAAATATCATTATCTGTTTCTACATAGCGTTTTCCTGGCGTAGAATCATCCCACATTAAGTAGTAGCGAGATTCATCTGTAAACAAGCTTCTACCTTTAGTTGCTTGCCAATCTGGATCTTCATGCAATAAAGCATCTAATTCTCCGTCATTTTCTTCCCAATAAAACTCGATGTAATCACTTGGTCCTAATAAGCCTGTTCTGGATACATAAATAGGAATTTCTTTTCCTTTGTAGAATACTTTAAAACCATTGCCCGTCAATCCTGACAGACCAGCATTAGAAAGTTCAGTACTAGTAATTCTAGTAAATCCATTCTGTTCTGCCATAAAAACGGTTGTCACCCCTTGATTATCCGCAAATCCGGGACCTACCTTTTTAATTTTGTAGTACGTCTTGGAATAATCAATCCACTCATTGCCGTAGGGCTGGGCTAAAGCGGTAGTACCAAACGCTACTAAAAAGAGTAAGCATAAAATACGTGTCATAAATTATACAATTTAGCGGTTAAAAACTTTTTTCATAGTCTAAGTGAAAATAATGATGCATATCCATTATACATCATAAACATTAAGCTGTAAAGACATCTCTACAGTCATCAATGAAGAGTAGTATTAGACATAGCAAGGTTCTATAAATGACCATCATCATTTATAAATACATTTCTATGGAACAAGTGAAAAATAAGTTTACAATTTTGATTAGGGAAATTTATCCCTAGACGAGGCAAAAAACGTAGGCAATGCAGGGCATTGGTGAGGCTTTTTAACGAAGTATAGGGTTAAATTTGTCAATCAAAATACAAAGTTATTTTTTTACTGTTCCTAATAGTATAAACTAAACTACCTTTTTTATTCTTAATTTTTCCTCAAATATAGCACAATACAAAGCATAACTAAGCATTATACCTATGTATTTCAACATAAAGTATTGAGTTAAAATAACCAGCAAAAAATGATAGGTTATGTTATTACCATTATGTAGAACCTCTTACCTAAAAATAATCGCTTAATAAATAATACTAGTAAACTTCAAGACGCTTGCTTGCTTTACTTACTGATGAAGGAAAAAATAGAGTATTTAACACTCCACAACAATTCTTCAAGGATGGATCGAATAGATGTGTGGATGCTCCTATCTTTAATAGGCATTTTGCCCAAATAGGATAAAGTGTATTACTGATGCTTTGAAATGTCTAAAACGCAATTGCAAAGGTACTTTCCTAAATTTAGTACACCAAATAAAAATGGATTTAATTTAAGGATAATTGTGATGAATTGGTTAAAAATAGTGTATTACAGATTGGGAATTGGAAATGCGTCTTGGGAAGAAATAAAAAAGATGTGCTTTTTATACCTCCATAGACGGTCAATCGCTCTTTAAAGATGCATGAGCTAGGTAAAATTAATGAAGTTTTGTTGTAAAAAGTGTCGGCGTGACTTCTTTTGTAATTGATTTGGACAAGGTGTGACTTCTTTTGTAATTGGTTTGGACAAGGTGTGACTTGTTTTGTAATTGGGTTGGACAAGGCATGCTTTCTTAATTCGTTTGGACAAGGCATGCCTTGTCTCTACTTTTGTAATTTGGCCAATTCGGGATTTAATTCTAATGCTCGTTTAAAATGACTTTGTGCACCTGCTGAATCTCCTTTCGCTCTCAAACAATGGGCAAGATTGACATGTGGATTGGCATATTCTGGATTCGCAGCAATGGATTTGCGGTAATATTTCATCGCACTATCTATCTTTTTTAAATCTAAATAAGCATTGCCTAAATTATAATAAGCTACATAATAATCTTTATCTAATGCAATCGCTTCTCGATAAATGTTGATCGCCTTATCGTGTTGATTGAGTTTATCGTATATATTTCCTACACGCAGCATGGTCTTTTTACTCTCTGGATCTAGTTTTAATACTTCTTGATAAGCCGCTAAAGCCTCTTTGGGCTTTTTCAAACCTTCTAATGACTTCCCTTTTCCGAAATAAGCATCTTCATAAGCTTCATCTAAAGATAAAGCCTTGTCAAATAAGGGAACTGCTTTATCGTAATTTTTTAACTTATTGAATACGACCCCCTTATTATGATAACCAATCGGATCATCTGGCACCAAGGCAATCATTTTTTCAAAGGCTGCTAATGCTGCATTGTGATCTCCTGCATTCAATGCGGCACTTCCTTTATCGTTCCACTTTTTTTGCTCCATTCCTTTAGCATCATTGGGGTCAATCACCTTCACATTCTTCTTATCTGCCATTGCCTCTACTGCTTTATTGCTCGTCTTTTGTGGCTTTGCAGGCTGTTTCACCACCCTAGCTCCACTCCTTCCTTTCAAATCCGATTCCTTAGAACCGACCATATTAAAAAGGATAAAGACAACGAATAAGCCGCCTACAATGAGGAGGAGTTTTCCTGTATTGCTACTATTATTATTGTTATTATTTTCTTGTGATTTCATGATTGAAGGCTTAGTAATGAGATCGAAAATCATTAGCGTTTTGGCAAAAAATTAAAGTGCTTTTCTTCTTTTAATATTAAAAATTCACTAGTTCTAAGATATTTGGGGGTGAGTTTATAATTGGCATGATATAGATATATCCTTCTTCCAGCCCTGAAAGGGCAAAAGCAATAGCGTAGGGCATCGCCCTACGAATAAACAGAGATATACACTCAGCCCTGAAAGGGCGAAAGCCAAACCAAATAATTAGTCGATGTGTCCAGTATTGGATTGGTGGTCAAACCTTTGTCCACACGGCTTTTGCCCT
>JAHDFT010000150.1 GCA_020628015.1 Bacteroidota bacterium | reverse complement strand
TTTGGATAATATTTTCTTTTATAAAGAATAGTGGTGGCATGTAGTTGAGCTTAGTTTTACTTAGGAACAGTAAAAAAATAAATGTCATTTTGATTGATAAATTTGTCAATCAAAGTAGGAAAACTATTTTTTACTGTTCCTTTTAAAAGCATTTAATTTATTGGAGGGCAGGGAGCTTTACAGTTCTTTTTAAATGTAATATGTAACAGCAAGTGTGGGGCTTGTACTTTCACCCTGATGGGGTTATATTCTTTTGTTGCACATTTTAGGCTAAGGTAATGCACCTCGCTGAGGTGTGTTTTTACCCTAAAACGCCACACACATATTATGATTTATTAAAACTGTGAGGCTCTCTTACCTCCAAAAAGAAATGTTATGGAGTTTATTCATTAATGTGTCTGGTATATTGCTTAATTCTTTCCTTTTAACCTTGATTTGCTTGATTTTCATGATGCGCTTGATTAGGATGGTTGTATATAATCAAGTAAATCCCTAAATCCTATAATCCTGATTCTAAAAAGAAGGAAGAAGCCTTAGTAGTAAGTCAAGTAAATAGTGACTAGTAGATTTAGTAGGCTTTTTTTGTCAGTACAAGGCGTGAAACGCAGGCATACATGGAATGTACGGCGAGGCTTCACAACGCAGTACAGGCAAAAAAAGACCTAAAGATGCCGACAGTATTTACTTGACTTACTACTTAGTAATAATTAGATTTCATCAACGGGTAGACTTATCTATAACTCAATAATGACAGGCGGTTCCTCCCCCAAGCCTCTCCAAAGGAGGATGTTATGCATCCTTTATTCATTTAATTGGTCTGTGTGATTGTTTATTAAAATAATGGATTGAATAACATTATCGAAATTAATAACCGTATGGTAAATCTCCAATACGCCATGTACTCAAACTATTAACCATCAAAAAATACTAGAATGCAACGATCCTATTTTTTCCATATAAATAGCCTTCTTTTTTTAGCCATGCTTCTGGTATGCTTGGGAGGCTGTGATAAAGATAAAACGCAAACTGTGGCCACCTTTACCAATCTAGCCTTTGAGGATAATTTTGATACCGATGGGGCAATTAATGAGACCTTCTGGAATTATGACTTAGGGAGAGGTAATGCGATCTCTGGTGATGGTTGGGGAAATAATGAGTTGCAATACTATACAGATCGCCCAGAAAATATTAAAGTGGAAGGGGGATTATTACATATTGTTGCTCAAAAGGAATCTTTTATGGGCTATGAATATACTTCCGCTCGAATCAATACTAGTGGTAAATTAGAACAAGCCTATGGACGTTTTGAAGCTCGAATTCAATTGCCTTGGGGTCAAGGGCTTTGGCCAGCCTTTTGGTTATTGGGCAATGATATTGATGAGGTGAGTTGGCCGCAATGTGGAGAAATAGACATTATGGAATATCGAGGACAACAGCCTACCCTTCTGCTTGGAAGTGTGCATGGACCAGGTTATTCGGGAGCTGAATCGGAAGGAAAATTATATGATCTGGGAAATGACCGCTTCGATACTGGATTTCATGTATTCGGTATAGAATGGGGACCTGAATACATTAATTATTATGTCGATGATGTTTTATACAATCAAATCACCCCTGATGATGTCAATGGAGAATGGGTTTTCGATCATCCTTTTTACATTATTTTGAACCTTGCTGTAGGTGGTAATTTTGTTGGTTCTCCTAATGCCAATACCGTTTTTCCACAAACCATGCTTGTTGATTATGTCAGGGTGTATAGTTTACCCAATTAATTTACTAGTGATGCAAGCTGTAAGTCTTTGACAGTTTTTTCATTGATATTTTCACTTCCAACTTGACAGGTCGCTCCGATGGAGCTTAAATATTTCGGTTGCTTATTTCTCTACAAACAGTAAAGCTCCTATGGAGCTTTACTGTTTGTAGCAAAAACAAAAACAAGAGAAAAAGCTCCATAGGAGCGACCTGTCAAGTTGAATAAAAAACTGTCAAGAATTTAAGACTTAACCCACTAGATATCCTTTACCTTACAACACCAAAATGAAAAATTTGTCTACAAAAGCCATTGAAATACAACAGCTTAATATAGCAGGTGAGCCTTTCTACAAGATTACGAATGTTGATGAATTACGTCCTTTTTTTATGAGCATCGTTAGTGATTCTAATCATTGGATGTTTATCTCTAGTAATGGTGGGCTGAGTGCAGGAAGAAAAAATGCGGATCATGCCTTATTCCCCTATTATACTGATGATAAGATTACAGAATTGGCAGAGATTACAGGCAGTAAATCTATTTTTTTAATTCATCAAGAAGCAAAGCCAGCACAACTTTGGGAACCCTTCTCTATTAGGCAAGAAGGTGTATATAGGATTAGTCAAAATTTGTACAAAAATATTTATGGCAATAAGATTTTGTTTGAAGCCATTAATCATGATTTAGATTTGACCTTTAGGTATCAATGGAATGTTAGCGATCAATTTGGTTTTGTCAGAAAGTCTGAGTTGGTGAATAATAGTGCGGAAGAATTGACTATTAGCCTAGTAGATGGCATTCAAAATATTATTCCTGCTGGTGTTGGCATGGATTTACAAAATCAATTAAGCAATTTAGTAGATGCTTATAAAAGAAGTGAGTTGATCAAAGCATCTCGAATGGGCATTTTTGCCCTTAGTGCGCTTATTGTAGATAAAGCAGAGCCTAATGAATCTTTGAAAGCATCAGTGGCTTGGGGTTTGGGGCTAGAAAATCCTACTCACCTCTTATCCTCCCAACAATTAAAAAGCTTTAGAAGAAAACAAGGCATAACACAAGAAGTAGATATTAAAGCAGAAAAAGGAGCCTATTTGCTTAGTACTACGATTGCTTTGGCTGCTCAGGAAAAAAAAGAGTGGTTGATTTGTGCGGATGTCAATAAAAATCATGCTTCCATTGTGGCATTATCTGAAATGATACAGCATACAGATGAAGCAAAATTGAAAGAACTGGTCAATGAGGATATTGAAGCTGGTACTAATAGATTAATTCAATTAGTTGCCTCCTCCGATGGCTTACAATCCTCAGCCGATTCGTTTAGGGATGTCAGACATTTCTCCAATACCCTATTCAATATTATGCGAGGAGGGATTTTTGATCACAATTATCAAATCGAAAAAGCAGATTTCACCCAATACTTACAAGGAGCCAATCGAACAATCTACAATAGCCAGACTGCTTTTATTAATCAACTCCCAGCACATTTTTCGTTTTTTGAGCTAAAAAAATGGGTTAAAAAAACAAAAAATCCTGATTTAAAGCGGTTATGCTTGGAATATTTACCGCTTACTTTTAGCCGAAGACATGGTGATCCAAGCCGTCCTTGGAATAGATTTTCCATCAATACCAAAAGTGAGGTGGATGGCTCTAAAATTTTGGATTATGAAGGCAATTGGAGAGATATTTTTCAAAATTGGGAAGCCTTAGTACAAGCTTATCCAGCCTTTATTGAAGCGATGGTGCTCAAATTTTTAAATGCCTCTACTTTTGAGGGTTATAACCCTTATAGAGTCACCAAAGGCGGTTTTGATTGGGAGGTGATTGAGCCAGATAATCCTTGGTCTTATATTGGTTATTGGGGCGATCATCAAATCATCTATTTGTTGAAATTCCTAGAGTTTTTTAATGCTTATGCTTCTAGTGATTTACAAGAATATTTCGATCAGGAAATTTTTGTTTATGCCAATGTGCCTTATAAAATAAAGTCTTTTAGTGACATTCTAGCCAATCCTAAAGACACCATCGAATTTGACCATCAATTAGATAAGGAAATACATCATAATAAGGCTATTATCGGTGCCGATGCGACTTTGTTGCAGGATAAAAATGGAGGCATACATCGGGTCAATTTTATTGAAAAAATACTCGCAACATTACTTTCCAAACTCTCCAATTTTATTCCAGAAGGAGGGATTTGGATGAATACACAGCGTCCAGAGTGGAATGATGCCAATAATGCCTTAGTTGGTAATGGGGTATCTATGGTGACGCTTTATTATATCCGAAGATTCCTTGTTTTTTTTAAGCAAATAGTAGCCGATTCAACATTGACTCATTTCAGTATTTCTGATGAGTTATTTGATTGTTATAAAAATATTGAAGAAGTACTAGAAGTACGAAAACAGCTCTTGACTGGTCAAATTTCAGATCAAGAACGCTACCTAATTTTAAATGACTTAGGAACGGCAGCTAGTCAATTTAGACATCAAGTTTATACGGCAGCTTTCTCTGGACAGAAAACAAAGCTTGCCCTAGAAGAACTGAAGGGCTTTATTGATTTAAGTATTGCCCATATAGAACATGCTATTGATGCCAATCAACGAAACGATAAATTATATCATGCCTATAATCTTATGTCTGTAGTTGAGGGAAAAAAAGTATCCCTATCTCGCCTGAGTGAAATGCTGGAAGGGCAAGTAGCTGTACTTAGTTCGGGCTACTTGTCCGCCAAGGCATCTTTGGAAGTGTTGAATGGCTTGAAGAATAGTTTATTATTTAGGCAGGATCAATATAGCTATATCCTTTATCCCAACAAGGAATTGAAGGGTTTTATGCAAAAAAATAAGATTCCCAAAAAAGCAATTGAGCAATCAGCATTACTGCATCAATTACTGCAAAAAGGGTTAACAACAATAGTGGAACAAGATATTAAAGGAGCCTATCATTTTAATGGCTCTTTTAGGAATGCTAATGATCTAAAAACAGCCTTGGATCAACTCCCTAATGCGGAATATGGAGAGCTGGTCAGTTTGGAAAAAGAACAATTACTAAACGTATTTGAGGAGATATTTAATCACAAAGCATTTACTGGTAGGTCTGGTACTTTTTATGGTTATGAGGGACTTGGCTCCATTTACTGGCATATGGTTTCCAAATTGCAATTGGCTGTACAGGAAGTTTGTCTCCAAGCCATTGAAAATAAGGAGGATGCCACAATAATTGGTGGTTTATTAGATCATTACTATGAAATTAATGAAGGGATTGGCGTACATAAATCCCCCAGTTTATATGGTGCTTTTCCGACTGATCCTTATTCCCATACACCAGCCAGCAAGGGTGTTCAGCAACCTGGAATGACTGGGCAGGTGAAGGAAGATATTTTAGCTCGCTATGGTGAACTTGGGGTCTTTATTAAGGAAGGAAGGCTTTTATTTAATCCTTGTCTTTTGAGAAAAAATGAGTTTTTGACCCAACCACAGTCATTTGAATATATCGCTGTAGGTGGTGCTTCAAAAAGCATTCAGCTAGAGCCTGATTCGCTTTGTTTTACTTATTGCCAAGTGCCTATTATTTACCAATTAGCAAAGAAAAATCGACTGGAGGTAATTAATGTAAAGGGGGAAATTAGTCATTTTAATTCTTTGAATTTGAATCAGGAATTGAGTGATCAAATTTTTGAACGAAAAGGAATGGTTGAGCGGATTATTGTGTGGTTGAAGTTAGATATTTTGAAGTAGTTTACAAGGCTACTGTAGCATAATATTATTAAGAAAAGGAAACTCAACTCTTTGAATGTTTTCCTTAATTTTCTTAGGGATTGCCTTTTCAACATTAAGAAATTACTAGTTCTAAGATAATTGGGGAAATATCTTCTTTCGCCCTGAAAGGGCATAAGCATTAGCATAGGGCATCGCCCTATGAAAAATGATTAGCCAATATAAGCCCTGAAAGGGCAAAAGCCGTGTGGATAAAGGGTTGAGCATTAATTCAATACTGGACACCTCAACTAATTATTAGGCTTTCGCCCTTTCAGGGCTGAATGTATAGCTCCGTTTATTCGTAGGGCGATGCCCTACGCTATTGCTTTTGCCCTTTCAGGGCTGGAATAAAAGATATATCATCCCAAAGATAAATGCACCCTCCAAATATCTTAGAACTAGAGAAATTAAGGAAAACATTAAGATCATTAAGGAATATAAACCTTAATTTCCTTAATTCTTCCCTTAATTTCTTAATGTTTAAGTCTTTTTGACTTTGAAACCAAGCCTCCATAATGATTTCACCTAAACACTAAAAAAATAATAGCTCCTACAAAACCAGACAGAAAAATGAAAAATATCATTCAAAAAATCAGTATTGGATTGCTTGTATTGCTCTGTTTTTCTTGTCATCGCAATCAAACGACAAAAGATACTCATGCTAATACTAATCCAAATCAAACTGCTCCAAAAGAGGTGACGGCACAGGATATTTTGGGCAATAAGGACTACCCTGCTATTTGCTTTGGTGGTTATCGGAAAAACTCTCGTGATTTTCAACCTACTGTGGCAGAACTCAAGGAGGATATGAGGATTCTTTCTGCGATGGGGATAAAAATTGTTCGTACCTATCATACCAAATTGGCTCATGCCTCTAATGTGCTTAAAGCCATTAGAGAACTGAAAAATGAAGACCCGAATTTTGAAATGTATGTCATGCTGGGTGCTTGGATCAATTGTGAAAATGCTTGGACAGACAATCCCAATCATGAAGGCGAAAATGAGGAAGAAAATGCTGCTGAAGTGCAAAGAGCGATTGATATGGCTAAGGCATATCCTGATATTGTTAAAATCATCGCTGTTGGGAATGAGGCAATGGTGAAATGGGCGGCGACTTATTTTGTGCAGCCGAAAGTCATTTTGAGGTGGGTGAATCATATACAAAAGCTCAAAAATACGGGTGAACTCCCCAAAGACCTTTGGATTACCAGCTCTGACAACTTTGCTTCTTGGGGTGGCGGTGATAAAAGTTACCATACGAAAGACCTGACCGAATTGATCAAAGCGGTTGATTATATTTCCTTACATACTTATCCCATGCATGATACCCACTATAATCCCGACTTTTGGGGACTTGATGAAAGTGAAAAAGGGCTTACTAAGGTGGAGCAATTAGCAAAAGTGATGGAACGTTCTACAGCTTATGCCATCAATCAGTACACGCAGACCAGCAATTATATCAAGAGTTTAGGCATTGATAAGCCTATTCATATAGGGGAAACAGGCTGGGCGAGTTTGTCTAATGGTTTTTATGGACCAACTGGTAGTAAAGCAACGGATGAGTATAAGGAGGGGGTTTATTATCGGTCGATGCGAGAGTGGTCTGCTAAAAATGGGGTGTCTTGCTTTTATTTCGAGGCATTTGATGAGCCGTGGAAGGATGCTAAAAATCCTAATGGATCGGAAAATCACTTTGGGCTTTTTACAGTCGATGGTCAGGCGAAATATCCTTTGTGGGATTTGGTGGATCAAGGGATTTTTGAGGGATTGACTAGAGGGGGGAATGAAATTGGGAAGACTTATGAGGGGGATTTGGAGGGTTTGATGGGAGAGGTGGAAGTTCCAGCTGTTAAGCAATTTAATATACAAAAGTAAAAATCAATAAAATGGCAGAATCTAAAAATACCACAAGAGGTAAGGTGCCTATTGTCCAAAAACTTTCATTTGGGGCGGGGCATTTAGTCCTTAACCTCTTACCTGGCTCACTAAGCATATTTATGTTTTTCTTGCTTTCTGCCTTTGGGATGGACCCATTTTTAGCTGGTCTTTTGGGAGGATTGCCTAGATTATTTGATGCGATTACTGACCCGATTATGGGTTATATTACGGACAATACAAAATCTAAATACGGTAGACGACGGCCCTATATTTTTATTGGAGCCATTCTGAGTGGGATTTTATTTGCGGTGCTTTGGCAGTTGGACGCAGCAAATTCACAGCTCTATAACTTCTGGTATTTTCTCATTTTCTCCATGATTTTCTTGATTGGAAACACCATGTTTGCCACTCCTTTGATTGGTTTGGGCTATGAAATGACCTCAGACTATAATGAACGCACCAATCTAATGGCATTTTCACAGACCATTTCACAAATTGCGTGGATGGTGGTGCCTTGGTTTTGGGTAATTATTGCCTCACCAGACATTTTCCCCCTAGGCGCAGAAGAAATCAATAGAATTGGCGCATTGGGTCTAGGAGAAGAAGAAACCAAGCGAATGACTGAGCAGGCTTTACAAGCAAATGGGGTTAGAAAATTATCGGTTGTTGTTGGGATTATTTGTATGTTACTAGGTTTATTACCAGCCATTTTCTGTAAAGGAATTGACGCTTCGGCAATTGAGAATAGAAAAGAAATTTCCTTATCAAAAGTATGGGACAATTTAAAAGATCTATTTGCGAATATCCTTTTAGTATCGAAAAATAAGCCTTTTATGAAGCTTTGCGGAGCCACTTTTTTAGTCTTTAATGGCTTTCAATTGGTTGCCTCCTTTAGCTATTTCATTATTGTCTACTATATGTTTAGTGGGGATTTTGCTTCGGCTGGCAATTGGCCTGCTTGGTTTTCGACCATTAGTGCCTTTGCGACGGCATTTCTAGTCATTCCAGTCATTTCATGGATGGCGAATAAATACGGCAAACGAACTGCCTTTGTGATTTCTACTGTGATTTCAATTGTCGGTTATATCCTAAAATGGTGGGGCTTCAATCCAGACAATCCTTGGCTCATGTTTATGCCCATTCCATTTATCTCCTTCGGAATCGGTGGCTTGTTTACCCTAATGATGAGCATGACCGCCGATGTCTGTGATCTCGACGAGCTAGAAAATGGCATGCCTAGAAAGGAAGGGACTTTCGGAGCGATTTATTGGTGGATGGTGAAATTGGGGCAGGCAATAGCTCTTGTGCTAGGCGGTTTGGTCCTAAAACTCGTCGGTTTTGACCAAAATGCGACTATCCAAACAGCCGAGGCAATGGTCAATTTGCGGTTGGCGGATATTATTATTCCTGCGGTGACTGCTGCGATGGCGATTGGGGTGATGTGGAATTATGGGCTGTCGGAGGAAAAGGCGAAGGAGATTAAGGAGAGGTTGGTGGAGAGACGGGGGGAGTTGTAGGTGGTTTTTGTTTTTTGGGGAGGGATTTAAAGATGTAGGATCTAAATTGATTAACCATATCTCTTTTCTATTCCTAAAATCCCTCCTTGTCTAATATTGTAAATGCTGTTAATTCTTCATCTGTTGTATAATCAGCCAATAGTAAGGCTGCGGCTGTTTTTCTTGCTTCAGTTTCTTTACTTTCACGATTTACTGATTTGATCTGTGAATGTATTAATTTTAGCGTTTGCTCATCTTCTATTTTGAGCAGTAGTTCCATAATATCTGATCTAATCTTTTTTACTTTATTCATAGGTTTGTTAATTTAAAACTATTTTCCAATAAAGATAGGCTATTTCTGTTATTTTTGAATTGCTATTTGGCTTTCGCTGGTATTTCCTTTAGGAAAAAACACTTCTGACTACTGATGAACGATCAAGCTTGGAATGTGTGGCCCTGCTAGGGTCGAGATATTAGGGAAACCTTTATTTTGCTAACGTACTGTGACCGCTCTGCGGTCTTAAGAGAAGCATGGGAAATATCCAACCTCTGATCAGTCTTTAAAATCCTCCAATGGCGCATCAAAATCATCACTCATGATGATTAATCCTTTTCCACTCCCAAAATTTGATGCCTTCTTTTCAGTTGAGTCCTGATTTTTTTTGTGGGATATTTTGTCAATAAAAAATCTATATAATCAAGCACTTGGGCTTGTACTTCTTTTGGTAGTTTGGCGTATTTATCTAATATTAAATTATTCATAAGCGATTAATCATTTAGATTTTTAGTTTAAATTACTACTATTTAATGATTTTATTAACTATTTAACATTCAATAAAATAAATTCATTGATGTATATAAAAATGCTTTGAACTTTAAAAAACAACAGGATTATTTAGTATATTTGTTCGTCTAGGGAAAAAAAAGAAAAATTGCTTTTCCCCTATAACTTAATTAGCCACTTACCTACTTTAGTCAATTCGTTCAACTGAAATTTCTCCGCCAATTTATTGGGGAGGGAGACTAGAGATGTTTGGTGGGGATTGGCGGAGAAATTCCTTTGAGTTATGCGTCACCAAAAAAGAAAAAAGGAAGTACAGATAAATAAGTAAATTCAAATTCGAAAAATGCTCGCTGAATCAGAAAGTAAAATAGAACAAAGGTTTTTAACAACAGATTGCAAATTCGGTAAAGAAGCAATTGAAATTTGGAAAGGAAAAACTCGAATAAGATGTAGAGATAAAGAAAAAACTAAAAGTTTAATCAAATATCTAAATTGGCAAAAATCAGAAAATGAAATCGCTCTATTTACGATGTATGCATATGCCGACTTTCAAATACCAAAACAATTTAGTTGTATTTTTGATTACAGAAATCCAAATAGATTTGTCAAAACAAATATGACTTTAAATCAATCAATTTGGGAAGGTTGGTTTCCAGTAAATTATATTGACCACGGACATAAGCATTTAGCAATTTTCAAATTCGATGAACAAATTCCAGAGATAATTAACGAACTTCACGAAGAGAAAAATAAATTCTCAAGTGTTCCGAAAGATTCTCTTTACTTGGGAATCTGCCAATTTGAAAATTATGAATTAATAAAAAACGATTTAATCAAGATTCAAAAATTGCGAAATAAATATGGAGCAAATTGGTCTGATTACTACGAAAAAGATAAATAAAAAAAGAAGGCGAACGCACAACAATGCATATTGTGGGCTATACTTTGAATAAAGCTCCACCCAAATATAGCTTTTCGAGTTCAAAAAATGTTGGTAGGACTAGTAGATAAAGCAAAAAAGAAATTCTTGCTAATGATTGTTTTATGCATTTTACTATTGCTAGGCTAAAAGATTTATTGACATTCAATAAAATAAATTCATTGATGTATATAAAAATGATTCGAACTTAAAAAACAACAGGATTATTTAGTATATTTGTTTGTGTAGAAAAAAAGAGGAAGATTGCTTTTCCTCTATAGTTTAATTTGAGTGTATGACATATTGGGGGATTTTTGATGCAATTCGGTAGCGTGCGCCCCTGCTAGGGTCGAGGTGTTGGGGGGAACTTTTATTTGCTAACGTACTGTGACCGCTATGCGGTCATTAAGAAAAA